>NZ_CP193666.1:0-202500 GCF_051106275.1 Streptococcus sp. KHUD_014
CACCCTTTACAATCCCTGCAATATCTGTAAATTCAAAGGTTGTTGGAACTGTCTTTTTAGGAGTGATCATTTCAGTCAATTTTTGTAGGCGTTCATCTGGAACTTCTACCATTCCAACGTTTGGATCAATAGTTGCAAATGGATAGTTTGCAGCCTCTGCTCCTGCTTTTGTAATTGCATTAAATAGGGTTGATTTACCGACGTTTGGCAAACCCACGATACCTGCTGTTAAAGCCATAGTTTCTCATTCTCCGTTCACATTTCAATCCCTAATATTATAACACAAAAAGGGAAAACTTGCTAACCCTCTAACTAAGGGGGCTTAGTCAATAATTTTACTCATTTTTCTTTCAAAATCATAGCGACTCATCATGACAACATGATCACAATTACTGCATTTTATCTTGATGTCTGCTCCAACACGGGTAATTTCCCAACGATTAGCTTTTTTGCCTGTAGATTTGATTGTACAAGCATGTGGTTTTTTCATTTCAACAAAATTTCCAACTTGATACATACTACTCTCCTTTTCATATTTCTGATTATATCATAAAAGAGGTGAGCTAGGCTCAACCTCTTTCCATTAATTTGTACGAACTGGCGTGATGAGCTGCATGAAATCTTCATCAATGTCTGCTGGAACAAGGGTGAAAGGACGAACTGCAGAGATAAAACTGATTGTAACTTTTTCGCTATTCAAAGCTTTCAGTGCTTCAATCAAATAAGTTGGGTTGAAACTTATTGTCAAATCAGCACCACTTACATTTTCAGTATCAATTTCTTCATGTACTTTCCCTACTTCTGGAGAGTGAACATGGGCACTTACAATTCCTTCTTTGATTTCTAATTTAACAGTACCATTTTGTGTCGCACTTGATAAGAGACGAGCACGTTCCATAGATTGACGTAGTTTAGCAACGTCAAAAGTAACTGTTGTATTGAAATCTGTTGGAATCAATCGATCGGTATCTGGATAATTTCCTTCTAAGAGACGTGTGTAGAAGCTAATATTTTCACTTCTAAAGAGAATTTGATTATTGGCGAAGAAAATCTCTACTGTTTCAATATCATCCGTAAAAACAGCTGAAAATTCACGTAGCGAACGACTTGGGATGACAACATCAAAATCATCACTATTTTTTTCAAGAGTCAATTTCTTCTGACTGAGACGGTGCGAGTCTGTTGCAACTGTTTTTAATTCTTTGTGGTTGCTTAAAACAAAGTGGACACCCGTCAAAATAGGACGACTTTCTTGAGTGCTAGCTGCGAAAGCAGTTTCGTTGATAATCTTTTTAAGAAGTTTTGTTTCAAGAACTAAAGGATTATTTGCGGAAATTTCTTGGATACGTGGATACTGCTCGCTATCCTTTCCTTTTAGGGTAATTTCTGATTTACCACTTGTTAAGACAATCTGCTTTTGTTCAATTTCTTTAAAATCAAGTGTCACATCTGGAAGGCTTGAAACAACATTGATAAAGAAAGAGGCTTCCAGTAGAACTGATCCTAAAGAATTAATCAAGAGACCTGCATTTTCATTTTTTTGCGAAATGAAATTTTCAATTGAGATTTGACCATTTGATCCAATCAAGGTAATTCCTTCATTGGTAACATCAATTTTTACAGTTGATAAAATAGGAATAGCATTTTTTGAGCTAATAGCTCTTTTGGTTGTATTTAAAGCTTGTAAAAATAAATTTTTATTAATTGAAAAATGAATCATGGATTCTCCTTTATTCTTTTTATTATTAGAAGGATAATAGTAATAATAGAGCGTGTGAAATATGTGGAAAACAGATGCTAATCAAGAAAACTCAAGGAAAGAGCATTGTTTAAAAAGTGTGGATAAATAAAGAATTTTATCAAAAGTTATCCACAAGTTATTTAATTTTCTTTTTGATTGCTTCGATTTCTAAACGTAAATTATCATCTGTTTCAAGCATGGATTTGATTTTTCCATGGGCATGAATGACCGTTGTGTGGTCTTTGCCACCAAACTCTTTTCCAATTTTAGGAAGGCTATTATCTGTCATTTCTCTGGTTAGGTACATGGCAACTTGACGGGCTAAAACGATATTTTGAACACGTCTAGTTCCCTTCATTTCCTTGACACTAACACCATAAAAGTTTCCCACTTCTGTTTGTATTTTATCAATTGGAATCACAATCATTTTGCTAACGTCTTGTTTGCGAGCACGAATAGCCTCAGCAGCGATGTCAACTGTGATGTTGTTAATCTTTTTGACTTTGGCCATCAAGCTGATGTCGTTGAGTGCACCCTCTAGCTCTCTCACATTCGAGTCAAATTGTCCAGCCAAATATTCGAGTGTATCATTCTGAAAATGATAATTGAGATGTTCAGTCTTACTCCGTAAAATCGCAATACGTGTTTCAAAATCAGGTGGTGTGATATCTGTTGTTAATCCCCACGAGAAGCGCGTGACCAGACGTTCAGGAAGACTCTCTAAATGTTCAGGTCTACGGTCGCTTGTCAAAACAATCTGCTTATTATTATTGTGAAGGGCGTTAAATGTATTGAAAAACTCTTCCTGAGTCTGAACTTTCTTTCCACTAAGAGATTGAATATCATCAATGAGTAGGAGATCCAAACTACGATAAGTTTTTTTGAATTTTTCCATATCATTGAGTCTTAAATGCTCTAGGAATTCATTAATGAAGCTTTCAGCAGGTATATATTTAACACGCGCATTAGGGCTTTTTTTTAGAATTTCATTACCAAGGGCATTTAGTAGGTGGGTTTTTCCAAGACCAGGCCCTCCATAGATAAATAGAGGATTATAAGTTAGTCCAGGATCTTCAGAAACTGCTAAAGCTGCTGACTTAGCCCAAACATTACCATTTCCTTGGACAAAATTATCGAAAGTATACTTTTCCTTGAGTCCAGTTTCAGAATATGGAATAGTGGAGGGACTTGTCTGATAATCGCTAATAGAATCAGGTTCTATAGCTATTTGAGAGGCAGTTTCTTCAACTTTCGTGAAGACATAATGCGCCTTTATTTCAGTATCATAGATTTCAAAACCTGCTGTTAAAAGGATTCCATTGATATTTCTTTCCCAAAATATCTGCATCTCATCTCGGGGTAAGAAAATCGTTGCAGTGGCATCTTCTACTTTAACCAGGGTTGCATCTAAGATGTAAAAATCATAAACTGATTGAGTCAACCGATCATGCGCAAGTTCTAAAATACGATTCCAAAATTGTTTTTCTTTCAATGATTTTCTCCTCCTTTACTATAAAATTTTAAAGGTTTATTGATAGAATCATTTTACCATAGATAAGATTATTTTTCCACAACTTGTGGAAAACAATTAACAATGTTTTTAGTTTTTATCCACAAGATGTGGATAACTAAGGAGAAATCTGAAATAGAAGGCTTTTTAAAAAGATAAATCGGTGGATAACCATGTTAGTTAAGAATAATAAAATAACAGCCTTATTTCAGGCTGTTAATAAATTGTTGGTATTCTTCTTGGTTATGGAAGGAAATTGAGATTTTACCGCTATCTTTTTTTTGAAGGCTAATCTGAACATCTAATCCGAGTATTTTTTTCAATTTTTGTTCTTCCTCTTTGACAAAGTGATTTTTTTCTTTTTTGCTGATCTTCTTATTTTTTTGTAGTATTTGTTCAACTTGTCTAACTGAAAGATTTTCTGTTTGAATACGATTCAAGAGTGTATCTTGTCTGTCACTTGATAATTGAATAAGGAGTCTAGCATGAGCCTGGGAAAGCTTTCCACTTTCGACTTCTGTCAGGATATGTTTAGGTAGCCCTAACAATCGAACTAGGTTTGTAATATAAGGTCGAGATTTCCCCATTTTTTCAGCAATTTCTGTGTGGGTAAAACCTTTATCGATTAAGGACTGGTATGCTTTAGCTTCTTCGATAGGATTTAAATTTTCGCGTTGGAGATTTTCAATGATGGAATGAAGCATCATATCTTGATCAGAAAGTTGCTTAATAATTACTGGAATTTCTGAAAGTCCGGCAGCTATTGAAGCGCGATACCGTCTTTCTCCAGCTAGAATTTCATATCCAAGTACTGGAGATTTTCTAACGATAATTGGCTGAATCAAGCCGTTTTCCTTAATGGATTGTGCCAACTCTTGTATTTTTTCTTCTGAAAATTCCTTACGAGGTTGATAGGGATTTTTTTGAATATCCTTTATTTGAACAATTTTAAATTCTTCCATAATTCTACATTATCATAACTTAGATATTCTGTAAAGTAACTTTACATACCTGTAAACTATTGTTCTAAATCACTAGTACTTTTATCTAATTTAATGGTAGTTGTTTCTTCTTTACCATTACGGTAGTATGTAATGGTCATGCTATCTCCGATAGAATGACTATATAGAGCACTTTGTAATTCAGTAGTTGAAGAAATAGCTTTATCATCTACTTTTGTAATGACGTCATATTGTTGTAGATGTCCATTGGCAGGCATACTAGTTATAACAGAACGAACAACTACTCCTGCAGTGACACTTGATGGTACATTCAATCTTTGTAAATCACTGCTACTAAGATTTGAAAGGTTGACCATTTGAATGCCCAAGGCTGGTCGAGTGACTTTTCCATTCTTTTCTAATTGATTGATAATATTGATGGCATCGTTTGAAGGAATCGCAAATCCAAGTCCTTCCACAGAAGTTCCACCGTTTGTGGCTATTTTACTAGATGTAATTCCGATTACTTGTCCCTGAATATTGATAAGGGGACCGCCAGAGTTTCCAGGGTTGATGGCTGTATCTGTTTGGATAGCTTTTGTAGAGATAGCTTGTCCATCTTCAGATTTTAAAGAAACATTTCTATTCAAACTTGACACGATACCTTGTGTAACGGTATTGGCGTACTCAGAACCTAGAGGGCTTCCGATTGCAATGGCAGTCTCTCCGACTGTTAGTTGATCAGAATCTCCAAATTCAGCTACCGTAGTCACCTTATCTGCAGCAATTTTTACAACTGCAATGTCAGAATAAGTATCAGAACCAACAATTTCACCTGGAACTTTGGTTCCGTCAGCTAAACGAATATCCACTTTTTTAGCTCCACTGATAACGTGAGTATTGGTTACGAGGTAAGCAAAGTTACCTTCTTTTTTATAAATAACTCCAGAACCTTCGCTAGAAACTTGCTCAGTATTTGTATCTGTATCAGTTTCTGCAGATCCAAATAAACTATTTTGGGAGTTTGCAGAGTAAGTAATGACAGATACCACAGCATCTTTAACTTTATCGACTGCCTGTGTAGTTGAGTTTTCATTTTTTACAGCTGTTTTGCTGACAGTGGTGGTATTTGTTGGACTAGTGTTTTGTTTTTGACTTAGTTGCAATGTCGTAAAACTACCTAAAACACCACTAAAAAAGCTAATGAGAATGACTAATAAAAGTTGTCCCCATTTTTTGGAACTAGTTTGTAAGTTTTTCATAGAAGCCTCCATGTTTTTTTAATCAATGAAAGTATAAAATAGCTAGCTTAATCCAAGCTTAAAGAAAGAAAGTTTTTCACAACTTGTGGATAACTTTCAAAAACCTGTGAATTTATTGAATTTTTTCAAAATCTTCTCTGTGAATAAGATGTGAAATTGAGTGTGAATATGTTAGAATAGAAGAATGAAAATTAAAGTGGTAACAGTTGGAAAACTGAAAGAAAAATATCTCAAAGATGGCATAGCTGAATATTCTAAAAGGATTTCACGCTTTGCTAATTTAGAAATGATTGAGTTGGCTGATGAAAAAACACCAGATCGGGCTAGCGAATCTGAAAATCAAAAGATTTTGGAGTTGGAAGGGAACCGCATTCTTTCTAAAGTAGGAGATCGTGATTTTGTAGTTGTTTTAGCTATTGAAGGAACAACTTTTTCTTCTGAAGAATTCAGCAAGAAGCTTGAAAGAGCCTCTATTAATGGATTTTCTACAATCACTTTTATCATTGGTGGAAGTTTAGGACTCTATCCAGAGGTGAAAAAGAGAGCCAATCTCTCTGTTAGTTTTGGGAGATTAACGCTTCCTCATCAACTGATGAGATTAGTCTTAGTAGAACAAATCTATAGAGCATTTTCGATTCAACAAGGATCACCCTATCACAAATAGATGATTGACTAAGCTAGCTTTTTTTGATAAGATAGATAGGTAAGGTCTCATAGCTCAGCTGGATAGAGCATTCGCCTTCTAAGCGAACGGTCGCAGGTTCGAATCCTGCTGGGATCAGTGTTAAATCGTAAGCTGGGAAAAATCCCAGCTTTTTTTGTAAAAAGTTGACATTTCAGAATAAAATTTGAGCATTTGAGAGATAATTTTCTATAGGTATCGTAGATTTTATATAATATTTTTGTAAGTTAATTTACAAGAAAAACATTATAGGAGTTTATATTATGAAAAAGAATACAGATTTTGCTCAAATGAAAGATTTCCAAGAATTGAACGAAAAAGAACTGCAGGAAATCAGAGGTGGGGATATTAGGAGTTTTAAGTTTTTAGATAAAATATTTCCGAAGAAGTAGTTTATTGAAGCAAGATAGGGAGAACATAATGGATTTATTTGGTGTAGTAATAGCTATTTTTTATGTTTTTATTATTAGTAAAATTTATAAATGGATTTGTAATGTAACTAGAAAAGAACAATGTATTTTTAGTATTTATGTCTTTCTACTACAATTGACATTGGAAGAAGGTACTTATTTGGTATCTGCTAGTAGTTTTGGATTGTCTAAATTTTTATTTCCTTTACTCCTATTTGGTTACTTTATTGGATTTAAGAAGTATGAGAAGTCTAAGGGAATTTTTATCAGTCTATTATTTTCTCTCTTATATCATTCTACTAATAACTTTTTATCGGTAACCTTATCATCTATTACAGGAGATGAGTTTGCATTAGAGTATAACAATTATTTTTATCTGTTTATCTTGTTCTTAACTTATTTGGTTATTAAAGTTGTTGTTTCTTATTTCCACCTGGAATTTAAATATTTTGATAAAGACTATCTTTATCCATTTCTGAAGAAAGTGCTCTTTGCATTTATCTTCCTACACATAGTTTCTTTTCTTTCAGATATTGTGAGTACTTTTCCGAATTTAAACAGTTTTGGAAGTATTTTATCATCCATTGTTTTTGTTGGTCTACTTTTGACTTTTTTCTCTATGAATTCTTACAAAGTTCAGATGGAAAAAGAAATTGAATTGGAACAAAAGAAGTTTGAGCAAAAACATTTACAAACTTACACGGATGAGATTGTTGCCTTATATAATGAAATTCGTGGTTTTCGTCATGACTATACAGGAATGCTTGTCAGCTTAAGAATGGCGATTGAAAGTAAAGATTTACAAGAAATTGACAGAGTTTACAGTGAAGTTCTTGTAAAGGCAAATCAAAAATTACGTTCAGACAAGTATACCTATTTCGATTTGAACAATATTGAGGATTCAGCTCTTCGTAGTTTGATTGCTCAATCTATTGTCAATGCGAAAACGAATGATGTAGAGTACACATTAGAGGTAAAAGATATTATCACACCTTTGTCTATGGAATTGTTAGATTTGGTGCGCGTGATGAGCGTTCTGCTCAATAATGCCGTTGAGGGGGCAGTTGAAAGCTATCAAAAACAACTAGAGGTAGCTATCATCAAGTTGGATCTTGAAACCCTAGTTGTCATCCAAAACTCTTGTAAAAAAAGAAAGGTAAAATCCGAAGATCTATTTGAATTAGGATTTTCAACCAAAGGAAGACATAGAGGACTTGGACTCAATAATGTTAAAGAAATTTTAGGAAAATATGACAATGTTATTTTAGAAACAGAAATTGATAATGATGTATTTAAACAAGTGATTAGATTTAAGAGGGAACTGATATGAAAGTATTAATTTTAGAAGATATTATAGAACACCAAGTAAGGTTGGAAACAACTCTAAATGAAATTTCTAAGGAAACGAATATTCCGATCTCCTATAAAACAACAGGAAAAGTAAGAGAATTTATGGAATATGTAGAGCATGATGAAGTCAATCAGCTTTATTTTCTAGATATTGATATCAATGGGATTGAGAGAAAGGGATTTGAAGTTGCTCAATTTATTCGTCATCGCAATCCTTATGCCATTATTGTTTTTATTACAAGTCGATCTGAATTTGCTACCTTGACTTATAAATACAAAGTTTCAGCATTGGATTTCATTGATAAAGAAACTAGTGATCAAGTTTTTAAAAATAGAGTTGCTGACTGTGTGATTTATACTAAGAGTACCCTACTTGAAAATCAATCAGTCGTTGATTATTTTGATTATAGTTTCAAAGGAAATGATCTTTGTATTCCTTATCATGATATTCTATACATTGAAACAACGGGAACTTCTCACAAATTACGAATTGTTGGTAAGAATTTTGCCAAAGAATTCTATGGAACAATGACAGATATTCAAGAAAAAGATAAGGAAACCCAACGTTTTTATCTGTCTCATAAATCATTCTTAGTTAATATTGGAAATGTGAGAGAGATTGATCGTAAAAAAATGGAAGTTGTCTTTTATGAAGATCATCGTTGTCCTATTTCACGCCTAAAAACTAAAAAATTGAGAGAGCTAATGGCTAAAAAACAAAAAAAGTAATTGACAATTTTTGATAAATTGATATAATGGTTATATCTGCTACAGATAGATGGTCCGTTGGTCAAGGGGTTAAGACACCGCCTTTTCACGGCGGTAACACGGGTTCGAATCCCGTACGGACTATTTAATCCGCCATAGCTCAGTTGGTAGTAGCGCATGACTGTTAATCATGATGTCGTAGGTTCGAGTCCTACTGGCGGAGTCAGATGAAAGGAACACTAATTTGGTGTTCCTTTTTTGATTCTTTGTCCGATGTAATGAGGGGAGGCATACCTAACATACGGATAGATAATGATTTGTGTCCGAAAATAAAACTAAGGAAATTGTATTGCCTTAGCCTAATAAGAATAACAAAATAGGCTCCATAATATTCATAGGGGGGGATTTCCTATAAATATTATAGAGCTTTTTTATTAATTTGTATCCCCTAACATTTTCATTAAAAAGTCCGTGATTTCTTGTGGACTTTCTTTTTTTCCGTGGGCAATCCAGGTTTGACAGACTCCAAAGAGAGCATTTGTCAGGTAGATGCTACTGTATTCTAATTCTATTTCATTTAGTTTGAGTTGCATAAAACGTTTTTGAAGGTCTGTGCTCAGTAGGATGTGAAGTTTATTTCTCAGGAAATTTTGAATTTCCTTGGTTCCATTTTCAGATAAAAGAGCTGCTAGAAGTGGTTCTGATTCTAAGTATTCAAATACTTCTAGAATAGCATCTCGTTTCTGATTAGCATGTTTTTGAAAGATATATTCGAAGGTATGAAATAGTTTACTCTGGTAATGTTCAATCATATCGTATTTATCTTTGTAATGAGTATAGAAACTTGAGCGGCTAATCCCAGCTTTTTGAGCTAATTTAACAGTCGTAATCTGGTCGAAAGGTTGTTCCATCAATAATTCGACCATGGCATTTTCGATAATGCGCTTGGTTTTTAATCGTTTATTACTTTCTTGCATGTTCCCTCCATATGAACATTTTTAGACAATGTGTTTAAAAGTAGATTATTTTATATTGTCTTTTTATTTTTTTTATGTATAATCTATTATATCAAAAATTTAGAAAATTATTTTAAAAAAGGAGACAATATGTTTAAAGAATGGAAAGCAATCTTTAAAAAACCGACATTTATTATTGTCATGATAGGAATTTCCTTAATTCCAGCTCTTTATAATATCATTTTCTTATCATCAATGTGGGATCCATATGGTAAACTTTCGGAGTTACCTGTAGCAATTGTTAATAAGGATCAAGCTGCTACTTATAATGATGAAAAACTAACTATTGGTGAAGACGTGGTGTCTAATTTGAAAGATAGTAATAGCCTGGATTTTCATTCTGTAGATGAAGGTGAGGGAGAAAGAGGACTGCGGGATGGAGATTATTACATGGTTGTAACGTTGCCAAGTAATCTTTCTGAGAAAGCTTCTTCTATCCTTTCAAATCATCCTGAACAGATGACGATTGACTATCAGACATCAAGTGGTCATAGTTTTATTGCAAGCAAGATGAGTGATTCTGCCATGACACAAATGAAACAGACAGTGGCTACTAATGTTACTCAATCTTATACTAAAGCTTTATTTAAAAAGATGGGTGATTTAAAAATTGGTTTATCTAAAGCTGCAAATGCAAGTTTACAGTTGTCTGATGGTTCGAATCAACTTTCGGATGGGAGTCAAACCTTAACAACCAATCTTCAAACCTTAGCTCAATCGAGTTTCACATTTTCTAATGGTGCTGATCAATTATCTACAGGTTTAGGAACCTATACAGCTGGTGTAAATCAGTTAAATCTTGGTCTTGGTAATTTTAATAATGGTTTAAATCAATACACTAGTGCTATTTCACAAATCGATAATGGATTAAACCAACTGAATTCACAGACACCGGCACTGGTATCAGGATTGACTCAACTTGATTCAGGCACACAAGCCTATACAGGTGGTGTTTCTCAATTAAATTCAGGATTAAATCAATTTTCACTTGGTATTGATACTTATACAAATGGAGTTCAAAGTCTATCATCAGGTGCAAATCAGATTTCTACTAAATCAGAGATTCTACGTACAGGATTAACACAACTTAATCAAGGTATTCAAGAACTGTCTAGTCAATTAAGTTTATCAACTCAACAAAGAGATAAGATTAAACAATTAGCAACTAGTTTAGAGCAATTTAATCAAGCTATTCAAACAGCAGATAGTGGAGAGATAACACAAGTAACAAACCAGCTTTCTAGTAGTCTATCAACCATTGCAAATTCAGCACAAAGCATCATTACTTCAAATCAAGCTGAAAAAGAAACTACTTTGTCAGCTATTCAATCTACTAGTGCTTATCAAAGCTTAACTCCTGACCAACAGGCAGAAATAACTTCTGTGTTTTCTAATCCATCATCTTCTACTAGTGAGTCAGCACGAACAATTTTAACTACAGTTCAAACGTTACAATCTTCTTTAGAAAATGTAACCACTCAAACAGATAGTCTAACTCAATTAAAGAATCACTCAAGTCAATTATTACCAACTGCTTCTTCAACATTGACAAGTTTGTCAAGTGGATTAACACAGGTTCAAACAGCAATTGATGGTCAGTTATTGCCAGCTAGTCAAACTCTTGAATCTGGTATTGACAGCTATACAAAATCTGTAGACCAAGTAGCTTTAGGAGCAAGTCAGTTGAGTTCGAAAAATTCGAACTTGACAGGAAGTTTCAATAAGTTGCTACAAGGTTCTAATCAGTTGATAGAAAAATCTTCAACATTGACAGGTGCTACTGCTAAGTTAGCAGAGAATGCACCAGAATTAGCAACAGGAATTGATAAACTTGCATCAGGTGTCAACCAAGTAAATAATAAAACATCAGATTTAACCGCTGGATTTAATCAATTACAAGCGGGCTCTCAACAATTAGCTGATAAATCAGACCAGCTAGTTTCTGGTGCAAATCAACTATCTAATGGTTCTGAAAAAATAGCTAGTGGAGCAGATCAACTTGCTCAAGGATCAGAAATTCTACAATCAGGACTTGGAAAATTAAGTGATGGTTCAAGTCAATTAAATCAAGGTTTGACAGAAGCTGAGGGGCAATTGAAACAGGCTTCAACTGAACCAACAAATGCAGATTTACTAGCTGATCCTCTAAGTCTTTCAAAAACTGATAAGGATCAAGTAGCAGTTAATGGAATTGCCATGGCTCCATATATGATATCAGTTGCTCTTTTTGTTGCTGCTATTTCAACTAATATGATTTTTGCTAAATTGCCTTCTGGGCGCCATCCAGAAAGTCGCTGGGCTTGGTTTAAGTCTCGCTTTGAAATTAACGGTATCATTGCTGGTTTGGCAGGAGTATTAGTTTATGGTGGAGTACATTTAATCGGACTGACTGCAGTTCACGAATTCAAGACCTTTGCTTTGATTATTTTAACCAGTCTTGCTTTCATGGCGATGGTAACAGCATTGACAACCTGGAATTCTCGCCTAGGCGCCTTCTTCTCCTTAATTTTATTACTCCTTCAATTAGCATCAAGTGCAGGAACTTATCCTTTAGCTTTGACGAATCAATTCTTTAAAACTATTAACCCATGGTTACCTATGAGTTATTCAGTTTCAGGTCTACGACAAACCATTTCTATGACAGGTAATATTCATAGTCAGATTATTTTCCTTATCTTTACAATAATGATTTTTGTTGCTTTAGGAATGCTTGCCTACCAACCTAAAAAAGCTGAAGAAAATTAAAAACTATCGACCAATTCGGTCGATAGTTTTTTTATCTAGAATATTTTTTTCTTTGAATATCATAAAAAATAAAGACAATAATGGCTATAAGAGAACAACTTGCACCAGCAACAAATCCTTTTGGTATAAAGGAAAGGGTAATAGTTCCTTCACCTTCAGGAACATCAATTTTCATAAATCCAGTTTGTGCCTGTTGAATTTGTAATTTTTTACCATTTTGATAAGCAGACCAACCTTGATCATAAGGAATTGTGAAAAAGATCGATGTTTCATTCTTTACCTTATAATTAACAATGACTTTATTTTTATATGATTGCACTTCTACTGGATTTTCTTTTATTTTAGCAATTGCCTCCGTATACTTTTTAGTATCTAATCGATAGAAAGTTGGAGATTCAAATGATACTTGAGCATTTCCTGGGAACTTAACTTGGATATCAAAAGTTTGTTTATGGTCTGTATACCCAAGATTAAAAAATGTAAAAGCATTATCTGTGGTAAAGGATTTTTTTTCACCATTGACAATGATGTCAACTTGCTTTTTCTTATCATTAGAGAAATTTAGCTTGGTCATAGAAAGATAAACCTGACTATTATCAGGTACTTCAATGCTGTAGTTGATAGTTGCATCTTCGGTAGAAGTTCCGTTTAAATTGACCACGCTATCACTAGAGTCTGTATGATAATTTATCGGATAAAAGTACTCTTCATTTAAGCCAGCAATTTGATTTAAAAATTGAGTTTGGTTATCAAGAGTATGGTCATTAAAAGTGACATCTTTATAAAGAGACTGTGTAGCAAAAGCAATTGGGAGAGCGAATTGATTTTTATAAAGGGTTAGATTATCTTTTTGATAGCTAGGATGAAAACCATATTTATTTGGATAGGTTTCAGAAATATTGTAGCTGATTCCAAATAAACTATCTGCAATGATAGTATTATTTGCATAACGGAGATTAAGGTTGGTACCTGAAGATTTAAAACCCAACTTGTCTAAAGTTGTACTTGCAGAACGATTACGAACAGATGAAAACTGGGAAATACCATTGTAATTAAATTTCATGCTGTCATTTCCAGTCTGTGTCTGCAATTTTTCAGTTCGTGTAAATGTATCTGGTTGCTGTTTGATATACTCCAAAATAGCATCCATACTTGGAATATCTTTGTCATAGGTGCTACGAGAAGCGAATCCCCATTCTTTTGAAATTCCATTGAATTGCGATATTGCGTTCAAACTGACTTCACTTAGTATAAAGATCAAAATAAGGATTGAAAAGATTTTTGGTGAAATCATCTTTCGGATAAATGCCAGTAACAATAGGAAGTATACCACTAGAAATTCAATTGTTAAAAGGATATTTAAATTAGTTAAAAACGAATAATGGTTTTTAAAATAAATGGTTGCTAGATAACCAGCTAAAAGGAAGGTCATTGAGCATAAAACATTCCATAATTTTATATCTTTAAATCTATCCAAAACTTCCGCAGATATATAAATCAAAAGAGTGGAGAAAATCCACGCATAGCGATGAAGAAACATATTCGGCGCGTGCATTCCTTGCCAAAATAGATCTAAGGCTTCCAGATAAAAACTAGCTATGATGATGATAAATAAAGTTGCATAGCATAGTTTCACGTGAAACTTAATTGATTTTAATGTAAAGAATACAATTGTTAAGATAAAAGGAAGGAGGCCAACAAAAATCATTGGGATGGAACCATATTTAGTTGTATCGAAAGCACCAATGAATTGTTTAGCAAACAGATCTAGATACCAACTGGCATCTGTTTTTATTTTTGTAATAGCGGTTAGTTTTTCACCATGAGTTTTTAAATCAAACAAGGTTGGAAGAGTCATGATGAAACTTGTTAAACCAGCGAGTAAGGAAGTTATAATGAAATCAAGGAAAGAAAACTTACGTCTTTTAAAATCCCAGGAAAGTTGGCAAAAATACCAAACAATCAAAAACAGTGCAGTCATATAACCGAAATAGTAGTTTTGGATAAATAATATTGACAAACTTGTAAAGTATAAAATACGTTTTTTATCCGTTATGAGTAGATGTAAACCTGTTAAAATCAAGGGGATTAAAATAAAAACATCTAACCAAGTTTTTATTTCAAGTTGACTAACTGTAAAGCTCATTAAAGCATAAGAAGTAGATAGAGCTAATCGAAGTGGGGCTGGTATATTTTTAAATATTTTACTCAAGCTAAAAAAGGTTGATAGACCTATCAAGCTAAATTTCAACAAGGTTGACAGATAGACTGCATCTGGCATGCCTGATACATCAAAAAAATAAACAAGAGGAGATAGAAAACTACCTAGGTAATAACTAGACAAGGCATAAAAATTGAGACCTAGACCGCTGGTAAAGGTATAAAATAAACTACCACTTCCATGTAAAATATGACGGAGATTAAGATCAAAAATAACATATTGATGAAATCCATCTCCTAATAAAGGTGAAGTATCGCTGTTCCAGTAAATACCTTGGGAGAGATAGACTCCGGACATAATTACTAGGGGAATGATGAAAGAAATAAAATAGGTCCAATAGTTTCTGAAAAATGTTTTCATGTTACCTCATAGAATGATAGAAAACTCAGTTGGTTAATCCAACTGAGTTTTAAAGTATTATTTAGTCTTTCCAAAGTTCTTTGACTTTTGCTTGTACTTCAGCATTTTCTAAGAATTCATCATAGGTTTCATCGATACGGTCGATTACACCGTTTTTAGATAGGACAATAATGTGGTTAGCCAATGTTTGAATGAATTCATGGTCATGACTGGCGAAGATGATCGATTCTTTAAAGTTTTTCAATCCATCGTTCAAGCTTGAAATAGATTCCAAATCTAAGTGATTAGTAGGATCGTCAAGTACTAGAACATTTGATTTCAAAAGCATGAGTTTCGATAGCATCACGCGTACTTTTTCTCCACCTGACAAGACGTTTACAGGTTTGTTAACTTCGTCTCCAGAGAAGAGCATGCGACCAAGGAATCCACGTAAGAAGGTATTATCATCTTCTTCTTTACTTGCAAATTGGCGCAACCAGTCAAGGATTGACTCGCTACCAGCAAAATCAGCCGAATTGTCTTTTGGTAGGTAAGAGCGACTAGTTGTAACTCCCCATTTGACAGTTCCCTCATATTCAATTTCGCCCATGATTGCGCGAATTAAGGCAGTTGTTTGGATGTCGTTTTGTCCGATAAGAGCTGTCTTGTCACCTGGACGCAAGATGAAGCTGATGTTGTCAAGAATAGTTTCACCGTCAATCTTGACAGATAGATTTTCTACTGTCAAGAGATCATTACCAATTTCACGTTCAGCTTTAAAGTTGATAAATGGGTATTTACGACTAGATGGAATGATTTCTTCCAAGACAATCTTGTCAAGCATCTTTTTACGTGAAGTTGCTTGTTTAGATTTAGATGCGTTAGCAGAGAATCGAGCAACGAATTCTTGGAGTTGCTTAATTTTTTCTTCCGCCTTAGCATTACGGTCTGCTAACAATTTGGCAGCAAGCTCAGAAGATTCCTTCCAGAAGTCGTAGTTTCCGACATAGAGCTTGATTTTCCCAAAATCAAGGTCGGCCATGTGGGTACAAACTTTATTTAAGAAGTGACGGTCGTGGGATACGACAATGACAGTATTATCAAAGTCAATTAGGAAATCCTCTAGCCAAGTAATAGACTGGATATCAAGACCGTTGGTTGGTTCGTCTAAAAGAAGAACATCAGGTTTACCAAACAAGGCTTTAGCAAGGAGCACCTTCACTTTGTCTCCGTTTGCAAGTTCACTCATATTTTGATAATGAAGATCTTCGGGGATATTGAGGTTTTGCAAGAGTTGAGAGGCTTCACTTTCAGCTTCCCAGCCTCCTAGTTCAGCAAACTCTCCTTCAAGCTCAGCTGCACGAACCCCATCTTCATCAGTAAAGTCTGCCTTCATATAGATAGCATCTTTTTCTTTCATGATGCTATATAGCTTTTCATTACCCATGATAACGACATCAATCGCACGCTCATCTTCGTAGTCAAAGTGATTTTGACGAAGAACAGAGAGACGTTCGTCTGGTCCAAGAGAGATATGACCAGTTGTCGGCTCAATATCACCAGCCAAGATTTTTAAAAATGTTGATTTACCTGCACCGTTAGCACCAATCAAACCATAGGTATTTCCTTCTGTAAATTTGATGTTGACATCATCAAAAAGTTTGCGGTCACTAAAACGTAGTGAGACATCAGATACTGTAAGCAATGTTTTTCTCCTATTATATATAATACTTTAATTCTACTAGAAAATCCCCAAATATTCAAATTTTTATTTGTCAATTTTTTGTAAATAAAGTTGACAGTTTCTTTACGATTGGATAGATATCCTAGACATAGTTTGATTTCAAAAATTATCTGTCTTTTTATCAAAAAAATGCTATAATTGAAAGGACCATATCAAAGGAGAATAAGATGAATAAACCCATTATTTTAACAGGAGATCGTCCAACTGGGAAATTACATATCGGACACTATGTAGGTAGCTTAAAAAATCGTGTTATCCTTCAAGAAGAAAATAAATATGACATGTTCGTTTTTTTGGCTGATCAGCAAGCCTTAACTGACCATGCAAAAGATCCACAAACAATTGTAGAATCTATCGGGAATGTTGCCTTGGACTATCTTGCAGTGGGATTGGATCCGAAGAAATCAACGATTTTCATCCAAAGTCAGATTCCAGAGTTGGCAGAGTTGTCTATGTATTACATGAATCTAGTGTCTTTGGCTCGTTTGGAACGAAACCCAACAGTCAAGACAGAAATTGCTCAGAAAGGCTTTGGAGAAAGCATTCCAACTGGATTTTTAGTTTATCCGGTTGCTCAAGCAGCAGATATCACAGCTTTCAAGGCTAATTATGTTCCTGTAGGTACAGACCAAAAACCGATGATTGAACAAACGCGTGAGATTGTGCGTTCTTTCAATCATGCCTACAACTGTGATGTTTTGGTAGAGCCAGAAGGGATTTATCCTGAAAATGAAGGAGCAGGTCGCTTACCTGGTCTTGATGGAAATGCTAAAATGTCTAAATCGCTTAATAATGGTATCTACTTGTCAGATGATGCAGATACCTTGCGTAAGAAAGTAATGAGTATGTATACAGATCCAGATCATATTCGTGTGGAAGATCCAGGTAAGATTGAAGGCAATATGGTTTTCCATTACTTAGATGTTTTTGGACGTCCAGAAGATGCTCAAGTAATTGCTGAAATGAAAGATCATTATCAACGTGGTGGTCTAGGTGATGTCAAGACTAAACGTTATCTACTTGAAATCCTAGAACGTGAACTCGGCCCAATTCGTGAACGTCGTCTTGAGTTTGCTAAAGATATGGGTGAAGTTTATAATATGTTGCAAAAAGGTAGTGAACAAGCTCGAGAAGTTGCAGGACAAACACTCTCAGAGGTAAAAGCAGCAATGGGGCTAAATTACTTTCATTAATAGATAAAATATGAACTCTAAAACTATCTCTTCTTTAAAGTTAAAGGGATAGTTTTTTTACATTATCTATTATCAATATAATTGACAAATTTTCATAGAATGGTATGATAGATACAATACAAAAAGCGTCAAGCTCAAAAAGAAAGAAAAGAGGAAACTTCAATGTCTAATTGGGACACTAAATTTTTGAAAAAAGGTTTTACCTTTGATGATGTATTGCTTATTCCAGCAGAGAGTCATGTATTGCCTAATGATGCGGATTTAACAACAAAATTGGCAGATAATTTGACTTTAAATATCCCAATTATTACAGCAGCCATGGATACTGTAACAGAAAGCCAAATGGCTATTGCTATTGCTCGTGCAGGTGGTCTTGGAGTTATCCATAAAAATATGTCAATTGCTCAACAAGCAGATGAAGTTCGTAAGGTAAAACGTTCTGAAAATGGTGTTATCATTGATCCATTCTTCTTGACTCCAGAGCATACAATTGCAGAAGCAGATGAACTCATGGGACGTTACCGTATCAGTGGTGTTCCAGTGGTTGAAACTCTTGAAAATCGTAAATTGGTTGGTATCCTAACAAATCGCGATCTTCGCTTTATTTCTGACTACAACCAACCAATTTCAAAACACATGACTAGCGAAAACTTGGTTACTGCACCAGTTGGTACAGATTTAAAAACAGCTGAGAGCATTCTTCAAGAACACCGTATTGAAAAACTACCTTTGGTTGATGAAGAAGGTCGTCTTTCTGGCTTGATCACAATTAAAGATATTGAAAAAGTAATTGAATTCCCAAATGCAGCAAAAGATGAGTTTGGTCGCCTTCTAGTTGCAGGTGCGGTAGGTGTTACTTCTGACACATTTGAACGTGCAGAAGCCCTCTTTGAAGCGGGAGCAGATGCAATTGTCATCGATACTGCTCATGGTCACTCTGCAGGGGTTCTCCGTAAAATCGCTGAAATCCGTGCGCATTTCCCAGACCGTACACTGATTGCCGGAAATATCGCTACTGCTGAAGGTGCGCGTGCCCTTTATGACGCAGGAGTTGACGTTGTTAAAGTTGGTATTGGGCCAGGTTCAATCTGTACAACTCGTGTTATCGCAGGTGTCGGAGTTCCACAAGTTACAGCTATCTATGATGCAGCAGCAGTTGCGCGTGAATATGGCAAAACAATCATCGCTGATGGTGGAATCAAGTATTCTGGAGATATTGTAAAAGCACTTGCAGCTGGTGGAAATGCAGTAATGCTTGGTTCAATGTTCGCAGGGACAGATGAAGCTCCAGGTGAAACTGAAATTTTCCAAGGACGTAAGTTCAAGACCTACCGAGGTATGGGTTCAATCGCTGCAATGAAGAAAGGTTCAAGCGACCGTTACTTCCAAGGTTCTGTCAATGAAGCAAACAAACTGGTTCCAGAAGGAATCGAAGGTCGTGTTGCTTATAAAGGTGCAGCAGCTGATATTGTTTTCCAAATGATTGGTGGTATTCGTTCTGGTATGGGTTACTGTGGTGCTGCTAACCTTAAAGAATTGCATGACAATGCTCAATTTATCGAAATGTCTGGTGCTGGTCTAAAAGAAAGCCATCCACACGATGTGCAAATCACAAATGAAGCACCAAACTACTCAATGTAATAAAAAAATCTCCTGTTTGACAGGAGATTTTTGTTGTTTACAATATTGTAAATATTAGTTTACAGATAATTGACCATCTTTTACAGCAAACACACTGAGATTATCAGGTAAGTTCTGAAGATGCTCTAAACTAGTTGTAGTAATAAAGGTTTGAATATTTTGAGATATAGTCTCTAATAATTTTAGTTGACGATTATTGTCAAGTTCACTCATAACATCGTCAAGTAAAAGAATGGGAGATTCTTTGGTAATGCTCTCCATCAATTCGATTTCAGCAAGTTTGATAGACAGAACGAGGCTACGATGCTGTCCTTGGCTACCAAAGCTGGCTTCCATTCCATTAATCATGAAAATCATGTCATCTCTATGAGGACCAACTCCAGTGTTCTTTTTAAATAAATCTCTTGCTCTACTTTTTTGAAGAGCTGCATAGAAATATTCTGCTAGATGTTCCTTGTCAGTGAAGTTTACAGATGGTTGATAACGTATTGACAACTCTTCCAATTGGTCTGAGATATCAAAGTGCTTTTCACGACCAAAAGACTCCATTTTTTTGATAAATTCTGCTCTGTGAATCATCACTCGACAACCGTAGTCGACTAGCTGGTCATCGAGAACAGATAAAAATGTTTCGTCGATATGATTTGCTGACTTTAAGTAGGTATTTCTTTGTTTGAGCACATGATTGTAGATTGACAAGTCTGACAAGTATATGGGTTTGATTTGTCCTAGCTCCATATCTATAAACTTACGTCGGATAGCTGGTGCTCCTTTGACAAGTTGTAAATCCTCGGGTGCAAATAGGACAACATTCATGTGTCCAATATAGTCAGATAGCCGAGCTTGCTTTAAATGATTGACTTTAGTAATCCGACCTTTTGGGGTTAAGTCAATCTCAAGCGGAACAGTAGCCGTTCGTTTTTGAAGAATTCCAGAAACTTGAAGCTGTTCTTCTTCAAATTGAATTAAATTCTTGTCTGTCTTTGTCCGATGACTTCTAGTTAAAGCTAAAAAGTAAATACTCTCCAGAAGATTGGTTTTGCCTTGTGCATTTCGACCAACAAATACATTCAATTTAGGATTAAATTCAATTTCAGTATCCTGATAGTTTCTAAATTGCTTGATGGATAAGTTTTTTAGCCACATACTTATCTACCTGGGAAACGTGGTGCAGGTTTTGCTTTTGTTGACGGGGTCTTTTTTGTTGGATTTTTTTTGACCGTCTTATTCATTTCTTTGACAAGTTTAGCCACACGTTCTTTCTCAAGTTTTTCTTGAAGATATTCTTCCTGTTCTTCTTGACTAGGTTGAGTCAAAATGATGTGGATTTTCAAATCAGGAATGTCGATGGAGTCTCCGATTCTTACTTTTTTCCCACGACGATTTTCCAATTCGCCATTAAAGTAGACAAGATGGTCAGCTAAAAAGGATTTAATGGCTCCGCCACTGTGTATAATACCAAGTTCTTTCAAGAGAGCTTGGAGAGTGATAAATTCTTCAAATAATTTGTATTCCATAGTTCACCTCAATCTTTGGTATTATACCATATTTTACCTTGAAATGGCAGAGGTAAATTCGTTAGAAATGAAAGCGATTTTAATTCTAAAAGGGATAAAGAGAACAAGAAAATTTTCTCTTTTCATGGTATAATAGAACTCTATGTAGAAGGAGGTAAGCGATGGAGTTAGTACCTGGAATTGCAGTGCATTTTATCCAATCAAAAAAATTTAAAACTAATAAAATTACTGTGCGTTTCACAGCTCCATTGTCTTTGGATTTAATTTCAAGTCGCATGTTAAGTGCTAGTATGCTTGAAACTGCCAACCAAAGTTATCCGACTGCTCAACTGTTTCGAAAACGTTTAGCAACCTTGTATGGAACTGATTTGTCAGCGCACGCCTATCGAAGAGGACAAAGTCATCTTGTGGATTTGAGTATTTCCTATGTGCGTGATGAATTTTTAAGTAAGAAAAACGTATTAACTTCTCAAATTTTAGAATTATTGCACCAGGTTCTGTTTACACCATTGTCGGATGAGGATGGATTTGAGAAAAATGCTTTTGACATCGAGAAAAAACAGATCTTATCAAGGCTAGAATCAGAATTGGAAGACCCATTCTTCTTTGCACATAAAGAGTTAGATCAATTGTTTTTCCAAGAAGAATCAATGCAGCTAGTTCCTAAAGATTTGATTTCTAGAATTTCAGAAGAGACTCCAGAAACATGTTTTTCAAGCTATCATAAAATGCTAAAAGAAGACCAAATAGATATTTTCTTCTTGGGTGACTTTAATGAAATTGAAGTTTTAGAGTTTTTACATAAATTTCCTTTAACAGGTCGTAAATCAGCTGTAAACATTCAATATCAGCAACCCTATTCTAATATTCTTAAAGAAGGTATTGTTAGAAAGAGATTGGGACAGTCTGTTTTAGAGATGGGCTACCATAGTCCAGTGGGGTATGGTGATGAAGAGCAGATGGCAGTGCTTCTTGTCAATGGTCTTTTAGGAGCCTTTCCTCATTCGAAACTATTTACCAAAGTACGAGAAAAAGAAGGGCTGGCCTATACGGTATCGAGTCACTTGGATCTCTTTAGTGGATTTTTACGATTGTTTGCTGGAATTGATCGGCAAAATCGAAATAAAGTAAGAAAATTGATGAATCATCAGTTGCTTGACATAAAAAATAGCAAGTTTACAGATAAGGAAATTGATCAGACTAAACAAATGATTCGTCGATCCTTACTACTAGCTCAGGATAATCAAGATTCTATCGTCGATAAATATTATCTGTCAACTTTTTTTGGGAAAGCAAATCTTGACACAAAAACTTTAGTCGATAAATTTGACCAAGTTGATAGAGAAGCGATTTGTGAAGCAGCAAACAGTTTTAAGTTGCAGGCTATTTATTTTATGGAAGGAGCAGAATGACCAGACCTACTTTTCAAAAGAAGTATTATCCTGCTGTAAAAGAAACTTTGTATCAAACTAGATTAGAAAATGGTTTGACAGTTACTTTACTACCTAAAAAGGATTTTAACGAGGTTTATGGAGTTGTGAGTGTTCAAGTCGGTTCTGTTGACACAAGGTTTACAGCAGATGATAAGGGCTTGCAACAGTATCCTCAAGGGATCGCTCATTTCTTAGAGCATAAGCTTTTTGAACGAGAAGATTCTGGAGATGTTATGGCAGCTTTTACAGAGCTAGGAGCTGAAAGTAATGCCTTTACGAGCTTTACAAATACTAGCTATCTTTTCTCGACTTCCGAAAATGTTCTAGAGTGCTTAGATTTACTTGAAGAACTTGTCACTACCTTCAATATAACTGAAGAATCAGTGGAGCGCGAAAAAGATATCATTCAGCAGGAAAGAGAGATGTATCAGGATGATCCAGATTCTTGTCTATTTTTCAATACTCTGGCAAATCTCTATCCAGAAAGTCCTTTAGCTTCAGATATTGTCGGTAGTGAAAACTCCATTGATGCTATTTGTCTGGAGGATTTGAAAGAGAACTTTAAAGAGTTTTACAGACCTGTCAATAGTAATATCTTTTTGGTCGGTAATTTTAAACTTGAACTTCTTGAAGATTATTTTACTAAGAAATCTTATCTTCAAGAGAAAAAGCATGAGTTTAAAAGAGAACAAATACCTTTACATCCTGTAAAGACTACTGAAAGTTTACGGATGGACGTGGCTTCTCCAAAATTAGCGATTGGTATTAGAGGAAATGAAGATATCGGAAATCGAGATCAATATCGTTATCATCTTTTATTGAAATTGTTGTTTACAATGATGTTTGGTTGGACTTCACAAAGATTTCAAAGATTATATGAGTCTGGTAAACTGGATGCTTCTTTATCTCTAGAAATAGAAGTGGATCCTCGTTTCCACTTTACGATGTTGACAATGGATACAAAGGAACCTGTGGCACTTTCTCATCAATTTCGTAAAGCTATTCGCAATTTTATGAAAGATGAGGATGTCACTGAGGATCACTTGGATATTGTAAAAACTGAGATGTATGGAGAATTTCTTCATAGTATGGATTCCTTAGAATACATTGCCACTCAGTATCATCCAACTAAGACAGGTTCGACCCTGTTTGACCTTCCTAAACTTTTGCAGGAAATTACTCTAGAGGATGTTCTAGAAGCAGGACATGATTTGATAGATAATAGCGACATGGTTGATTGTACAATTTTTCCGATATAATCGCTAGAAAATACACTAGAAAGAAGGAATGTTAAGTATGAGAAAAAAAACAATTGGCGAGGTCTTACGCCTTGCGAGAATTAACCAAGGACTGAGCTTGGAGGAATTACACAGAAAGACGGATATTCAACTGGATTTGTTGGAGGCACTGGAAACAGATGATTTTGACAAACTACCGAGTACTTTTTATGCTCGATCTTTTTTGAGAAAATATGCTTGGGCAGTTGAATTAGATGAACATATTGTTCTAGATGCCTATGATTCAGGTAGTATGATTACCTATGAAGAAGTAGATGTTGATGAGATTGAGCTTTCAGGACGTAGACGTTCTAATCGCAAGAAGAATTCATTTCTCCCGCTATTTTACTTTGTTCTCTTGTCTTTATCAATTTTAATTTTTGTAACCTACTATGTGTGGAATTACATTCAAACCCAACCAACTACGCCAGCTACAGCAAGTTATAGTGTTGTGAGTTCAACAAGTACTTCCAGTAGTGAGCCATCAAGTAGTAGCCAATCTACTAGTTCATCAAGTTTGAGTGAAGCCTCTTCTGTAATCATTTCTGGTCAAGGAGATACGATAGCAGCAGAATACAAAACTTCTAAAGATTCAGTTGAGCTTCAATTCTCTGTTAGCGATGTAACGAGCTGGATCAGTGTTTCGAATACTGACTTGGCAGGAGGAGTGACTCTTGAACCCAATAATAAAACAGCTAAAACAACGATTTCGAAAGACAATCCTGTAACAATTACATTGGGAGTTGTTAAAGGAGTAACAGTGAAAATCGATAATCAGGAAATCGATACTTCAAAATTGGCTGGGGAAACTGGCTGGATTAAACTGACAATGAGTTCAAATTAAGGAAGGATAATATGAAAAAAGAGAATATTCCTAACATACTAACGATTGGTAGAATTTTATTTATTCCGATTTTTGTTCTTCTTCTATCATTTGGACCGTCTCCGGTATTACATACAACAGCAGCAATTATTTTTGCCATTGCCAGTATCACTGACTATTTGGATGGCTATTTAGCTAGAAAATGGCAAGTGGTTAGTAATTTCGGAAAGTTTGCAGATCCAATGGCTGATAAATTGTTGGTTATGTCAGCCTTTATCATGCTAGTAGGTCTAAATATGGCTCCTGCTTGGGTGGTAGCAGTTATTATCTGCCGAGAACTTGCAGTCACTGGTTTGCGCCTGCTCTTAGTCGAAACAGGCGGGACTGTTCTAGCTGCTGCTATGCCTGGAAAAATCAAGACATTTAGTCAGATGTTTGCGATAATATTCTTGCTACTTCACTGGAATGTGCTTGGTCAGATAACTCTTTATATTGCCTTGTTCTTCACAGTTTATTCTGGTTATGATTATTTCAAGGGAAGTGCGTATTTATTTAAAGGAACCTTTCGCTAGATATGGAATCGATTATTGAGATAAAAAATCTGTCTTTTCGATATCAGGCAGATCAAGAACACTATGATGTTCATAATATTACGTTTCACGTGAAACGTGGAGAGTGGTTGTCTATCGTTGGTCATAATGGTAGTGGCAAGTCAACGACTGTTCGCTTGATTGACGGTTTACTTGAGGCCGAATCAGGGGAAATTTGGATAGACGGAGATCTTTTGACGGAAGAAAACGTCTGGGACAAACGCCGAAAAATTGGCATGGTCTTTCAAAATCCTGACAACCAATTTGTAGGAGCAACTGTGGAAGATGATGTTGCTTTTGGACTGGAAAATCAAGGAATCCCGCTTGAGGAGATGAAGCGTAGAGTTACAGAAGCTCTATCCTTAGTTGGGATGGCTGGATTTTCTAAAAAAGAACCTGCTCGTTTGTCAGGAGGTCAAAAACAGAGAGTAGCTATCGCAGGTGTTGTTGCCTTGCGACCAGATATTTTAATCTTGGATGAGGCTACAAGCATGTTGGATCCTGAGGGACGGCTAGAGTTAATTAAAATTGTGCAGGAAATTCGTCGAAATCATCAGATAACTGTGATTTCCATAACACATGATTTGGACGAGGTGGCTATGAGTGACCGAGTTTTGGTGATGAAAAAAGGAGAAATTGAGTCCACTAGCACTCCTAGAGAGTTGTTTTCTAGGTCAGATTTAGATCAAATTGGATTAGATCAACCCTTTGTCAACCAATTAAAACAATCACTGCGTGATAGTGGCTTTAAATTACCAGAGCACTACCTGACCGAAGAGGAGCTTGAGGAGGCTTTATGGGAATTATTCTAGACAATGTTAGTTATACGTATCAGGAAGGAACACCCTTTGCCTCAGCAGCCTTGTCAGATGTGAGTCTGACCATAGAAGATGGTTCCTATACGGCCATTATTGGGCATACAGGTAGTGGAAAATCTACTATTTTACAACTTTTGAATGGTTTGTTGGTTCCCACAAAGGGAAGTGTTCGTGTCTTTGATACATTAATTACACCAACATCCGTCAATAAGCAAATTCGTCAAATTCGCAAACAAGTGGGCTTGGTCTTTCAGTTTGCAGAAAATCAAATATTTGAAGAAACAGTCTTAAAAGATGTAGCTTTTGGTCCTCAGAATTTTGGAGTTTCTGTGGAAGAGGCCGAGGCTATTGCGCGTGAAAAATTAGATTTAGTAGGGATTGATGAGTCACTCTTTGAACGTAGCCCATTTGAACTTTCAGGTGGTCAGATGAGAAGGGTTGCTATTGCTGGGATTTTAGCAATGGAGCCAAGCATCTTGGTTTTAGACGAGCCTACAGCAGGACTAGATCCAATTGGTCGGAAAGAGTTGATGACTTTGTTTGAAAAGCTTCATCAAGATGGCATCACGATTGTTTTGGTGACTCACCTTATGGATGATGTAGCAGAATTTGCTGACCAAGTTTATGTGATGGAAAAAGGAAGATTGGTTAAGAGTGGAGCGCCTAGTCTTATCTTTCAAAATCTGGAGTTTATGGAAAATATCCAATTGGGTGTTCCGAAAATCACAAGATTTGCTCATAGGCTAGCTGAACGAGGAGTTTCTTTTAAACAAATGCCGATAACGATAGAAGAGTTTAAGGAGTTCATTAATGGATAACATGATTTTAGGTCGTTACATACCAGGAGATTCGATTATTCATCGTCTGGATCCTCGTAGTAAGCTAATAGCTATGATCTTATTGATTATCATCATTTTTTGGGCCAATAATCCGATAACTAATCTCATACTTTTCATTGTAACAGGCATATTTGTATTTTTATCAGAAGTTCCCTTGTCTTTTTTTATAAAAGGCTTGCAGTCTATGTTTTTTCTGATTGCTTTTACAACTCTTTTCCAATTGTTCTTCATTTCGGGTGGGGATGTTTTGTATGAAGTGGGATTTCTGAAAGTTACTAGTCATGGTTTAGAGCAGGCGGGAATTATTTGTTGTCGCTTTGTGTTGATTATTTTTTTCTCAACCTTACTAACCTTGACGACCATGCCTCTTAGTTTAGCGACGGCGGTTGAATCCTTGTTAGGGCCGTTAAAAAGATTTAAGGTTCCAGTTCATGAGATTGGACTTATGCTCTCTATGAGTTTACGTTTTGTACCAACCTTGATGGATGATACCATTCGAATTATGAATGCCCAAAAGGCGCGTGGAGTTGATTTTGGAGAAGGGAATATTGTCCAGAAGGTAAAGGCCATGATTCCTATTTTGATTCCTTTATTTGCTACGAGTTTGAAAAGAGCGGACTCTCTGGCTACTGCTATGGAGGCTAGAGGTTATCAGGGTGGTCATGGACGTAGTCAGTATCGACAGTTGAATTGGATGAATAAAGATAGTCTAGCCCTTTTCTTTGTATGTCTATTGGGCGCAATCCTATTTTTATTAAAATCCTAAAGTAAAACAGAGAATAAAAAAGGTAAGATATGAACCGTTTTAAAAAATCTAAGTATATTATCGTTCTTTTTGTCCTTGTATTAGTAGTGTCAGTCTTTTTGGTAACGACGCAATCCAGTGCAATTGTGACAAAGGCGGGAGATGGAATTTCTCTTGTAGACAGAATTGTTCAAAAACCATTTCAATGGTTGTCTTCAGCAAAATCTGATTTAGGGCATTTAACTAGAGCTTATAATGAAAATGAAAGTCTAAAAAAAGAACTCTATCAGATGAAGAAGGAAACGAATGAAGCAGACCGCCTAAAAGAAGAAAACGAGCAATTACGACAATTGTTGGAGATGAAATCAAAATTAAACGGGACCAAGGTAATTGCATCTGACGTTATCATGAGAACACCATCGACTTGGAAACAAGAGTTGACAGTCGATGCAGGATCTTCACAAGGCGTGACTAGTAATATGCTTGTTGTAGCTGGTGGTGGTTTGATCGGAAGCGTAGAAAAGGTTGAAGGCAACTCTAGTGTGGTCAACTTATTAACCAACGCTGAAAATACAGAGAAAATTTCTGTTAAAATCCAGCATGGTTCTACCAGTGTTTATGGAATTATCATTGGCTACGATAAGGAAAAAGATCTACTGAAAATTAGTCAGTTAAACAGCAGTAGCGACATTAGTAAAGGCGATAAGGTTGTAACTGGTGGTCTTGGTAATTTTAATGCTACTGATATTCCAGTAGGTGAGGTTGAATCTGTGACGCATAGTAATGACTATCTGACAAGAGAGGTGCTAGTCAAACTTCAGTCTGATTCAATGAATACCAAAGTCGTAGAGTTAGTGGGGAACCCGTCATGAGACTTTTTAAGCAGGTGGGCATGTTTTTGCTCTTGCCCTTAATCATCTTAATAGATAGTCATTTAGGACAATTTATCAATAGTTTTTTCCCTTATTTTCAACTTGTAAGTCACTCTATCTTCATCTTTTTATTATTTGAGACGATAGAAGTATCCGAATATTTGTTTTTGGCTTATTGCTTAATCATAGGGCTTATCTATGATATATATTTCTTTCATTTGATAGGGATTGCCAGTCTTCTTTTTGTTATTATTGGTGCAATCATTTATAAAAATAATTCTATCATTCTATCAAATAGATGGACTAGACTATTAGCAATTTTAATGATGACTTTCTTGTTTGAATTTGGTAGTTTTATATTAGCTCAGGCGGTTGGATTAACTGCTGCAAGTATATCAGTCTTTATCGTTTATAGTCTAGTTCCATCGATGATTTTAAATGGTTTATGGATGATAGTTTTCCAGTTTATTTTTGAAAAAATATATCTATAAGAAAGAAACAAAACTGTAATAAAGGCGTAATATTTATTAGGCCTTTTTTTGATATACTAGTATTGTCTTAAAAGAAGGAGTATTTACACTTATGAAGAAAAAAATCCTAGCATCACTTTTGTTAAGTACAGTATTGGTTTCCCAAGGAGCTGTTCTTTCAAGTGTTCAGGCAAATACAACAGATGAAAAAATTGCTGCTCAAGATAGTAAAATTAGCAGCTTAACAGCTCAACAAAAAGAAGCTCAAAAACAAGTAGATGAAATTCAAACTCAGGTTTCAGCAATCCAAGCAGAACAAGAAAAATTGCAAGCTGAGAATGAAAAACTTCAAGCAGAATCTAAAAAGCTTGAAGGAGAAATTACTGAGCTTTCAAAAAATATCGTAGCTCGTAATGCATCTCTTGAAAACCAAGCTCGTAGCGCACAAACTAATGGAGCTGCTACAAGCTACATCAATACGATTATCAACTCAAAATCAATCACAGAAGCTATCTCACGCGTAGCAGCTATGAGCGAAATCGTATCAGCCAACAATAAAATGTTGGAACAACAAAAAGAAGATAAAAAAGCTATTGCTGAAAAACAAGTAGCAAACAATGAAGCAATCAATACAGTTATTGCCAATCAACAAACGCTTGCTGATGATGCTCAAGTTTTGACAACAAAACAAGCAGAATTGAAAGTAGCAGAATTGAACCTTGCGGCTGAGAAAGCTACTGCAGAAGGTGAAAAAGCGAGCTTGTTGGAGCAAAAAGCAGCAGCAGAAGCTGAAGCAAAAGCGGCAGCTGAAGCTGAAGCAGCATACCGAGCTCAACAAACTAGCCAACGTCAATCGGTTGCAGCTTCAGCTAACACAAGCTTTGCTGCGCAAGTACAAGCAACTTCTACTTCATCATCAGACGATGAAGAACCAAGCTACACTCCTGTAGCTACTCGTACAACATCACGTCCAACATATAGTACAAACGCTTCAAGTTATCCAACTGGTGAATGTACTTGGGGAGCTAAAACGTTAGCACCTTGGGCTGGAGATTACTGGGGTAACGGAGCGCAGTGGGCTACAAGTGCAGCAGCAGCAGGATTCCGTACTGGTTCTCAACCACAAGTTGGTGCTATTGCATGTTGGAATGATGGTGGCTATGGACACGTAGCGGTTGTTACAGCTGTTTCATCATCATCAAGCATCCAAGTATCAGAATCTAACTATGGTGGAGATCGTACCATTAGTAACAAACGTGGTTGGTTCAACCCAACAACAACTTCTGAAGGTTATGTTACTTACATCTATCCAAACTAATGAAAAAAAACGAGACTCAATTCGAGTCTCTTTTCTTGTCTTTAAGTTGAGAAGTTCTGCTAAAAAACTATCAAAATAGCTTGATAATATTGAGAAATTGTGGTAAAATGAAACTTGTCGTGTGAACGATAATACTCATTTTTGATGAATTGTGAAACTGTTGCCTTTGGGTCGTTTTGCAAGCTGAAATCAAGAAGAGGAAAAAAACAAAAAGGAGAAATACTCATGGCAGTAATTTCAATGAAACAACTTCTTGAGGCTGGTGTACACTTTGGTCACCAAACTCGTCGCTGGAACCCTAAGATGGCTAAGTACATCTTCACTGAGCGTAACGGAATCCACGTTATCGACTTGCAACAAACTGTAAAATACGCTGACCAAGCATACGACTTCATGCGTGATGCTGCAGCTAACGATGCAGTTGTATTGTTTGTTGGTACTAAGAAACAAGCAGCTGACGCAGTTGCTGAAGAAGCAGTACGTTCAGGTCAATACTTCATCAACCACCGTTGGTTGGGTGGAACTCTTACTAACTGGGGAACAATCCAAAAACGTATCGCTCGTTTGAAAGAAATCAAACGTATGGAAGAAGATGGAACTTTCGAAGTTCTTCCTAAGAAAGAAGTTGCACTTCTTAACAAACAACGTGCACGTCTTGAAAAATTCTTGGGTGGTATCGAAGATATGCCTCGTATCCCAGATGTAATGTACGTAGTTGACCCACATAAAGAGCAAATCGCTGTTAAAGAAGCTAAAAAATTGGGTATCCCAGTTGTAGCCATGGTTGACACAAACACTAATCCAGACGATATCGATGTAATCATCCCAGCTAACGATGACGCTATCCGCGCAGTTAAGTTGATCACAGCTAAATTGGCAGACGCTATCATCGAAGGTCGCCAAGGTGAAGATGCTGTTGCAGCAGTTGAAGCAGAATTTGCAGCTTCAGAAGCTCAAGCAGACTCAATCGAAGAAATCGTTGAAGTTGTAGAAGGCGACAACGCTTAATTCATAATAAATAGTAATTACCTAGGAGGGCGGGGCTTAGCCCGGCTCTCCTATTTTTAAAAAATATAGGAGAATCAAAATGGCAGAAATTACAGCTAAACTTGTTAAAGAGTTGCGTGAAAAATCTGGTGCTGGTGTTATGGACGCTAAAAAAGCATTGGTTGAAGTGGAAGGCGATATCGAAAAAGCGATTGAATTGCTTCGCGAAAAAGGTATGGCAAAAGCAGCTAAGAAAGCTGACCGTGTTGCTGCAGAAGGTTTGACTGGTGTTTATGTTGACGGTAACGTTGCAGCAGTTGTTGAAGTAAATGCTGAAACTGACTTCGTTGCGAAAAACGCTCAATTTGTTGAGCTGGTAAACGCAACAGCTAAAGCAATCGCTGAAGGAAAACCAGCTAATAACGAAGAAGCTCTTGCTTTGACAATGCCTTCAGGTGAAACTCTTGAAGCAGCTTATGTGTCTGCAACAGCGACTATCGGAGAAAAAATCTCATTCCGTCGCTTTGCTTTGATTGAAAAAACAGATGCACAACACTTCGGAGCATACCAACACAACGGTGGACGTATCGGTGTTATCTCTGTAATCGAAGGTGGAGACGAAGCACTTGCTAAACAAATTTCAATGCACATCGCTGCTATGAAACCAACAGTTCTTTCATACAAAGAATTGGATGAGCAATTTGTTAAAGATGAGTTGGCACAATTGAACCACGTTATCGACCAAGATAATGAAAGCCGTGCTATGGTTGGTAAACCAGCTCTTCCACACTTGGCATACGGATCTAAAGCTCAATTGACTGATGAAGTAATCGCTCAAGCTGAAGAAGCTATCAAAGCTGAATTGGCTGCAGAAGGTAAACCAGAAAAAATCTGGGATAAAATCATCCCAGGTAAAATGGATCGCTTCATGCTTGACAACACTAAAGTTGACCAAGCTTACACACTTCTTGCACAAGTTTACATCATGGATGACAGCAAGACAGTTGAAGCTTACCTTGAATCAGTTAACGCTTCAGTAGTTGAGTTCGCTCGCTTTGAAGTTGGTGAAGGTATCGAAAAAGCTGCAAACGACTTTGAAGCAGAAGTTGCAGCTACAATGGCGGCAGCCTTGAATAACTAATGATATAAAGAGGAAGCAGGTTTGCTTCCTTTTTTCTTTTGTAGAAAATTAAAAAGCCCTTTAACAAGGGCTTTGTGTATTTAGGAGACTAGACTTCAAACTCATAGAGTGCTGTAGATAGGTAACGTTCTCCGTTATCTGGTGCAAGCGCAAGAACTTTTTTACCTGCCCCAAGTTTTTTAGCAACTTCGATTGCTGCATAGATAGCTGCTGCAGAAGAAATACCTACCAAGAAACCTTCTTTTCCACCGATTTCACGGCCAAGTGCAAGAGCATTATCTGATGTCACACGAACGATACCATCGTAAGCTTTTGTATCAAGTGTATCTGGAATGAATCCAGCAGAGATACCTTGAATTTTGTGAGGCCCAGGTTTTTCACCAGATAGGATAGCTGACTCGTCTGCCTCAACTGCAAAAACTTGAATGTTTGAGTTAGCAGTTTTAAGAGCATGAGAAACACCTGAAATAGTTCCTCCAGTACCAACACCAGCAACAAAGGCATCTAAACCATCAGCTCCGAAATCAGCTAGAATTTCAGCTCCTGTTGTTCTTTCGTGAACTTCTGGGTTAGCTTGGTTAATAAACTGTAATGGTAGGAAACCATCACGCTCAGCAGCAATTTCCTGCGCTTTTGCAATCGCACCTTTCATTCCTTCGCTACCAGGAGTGAGGACTAGTTCAGCTCCATAAGCTTGGATAATTTTACGACGTTCAACACTCATGGTTTCAGGCATAACGATAACAACTTTATAGCCTTTAGCAGCACCAACCCATGAAAGTCCGATACCAGTATTTCCACTTGTTGCTTCCACAATAGTAGAACCTGGTTTAAGTTTACCTTCTTGTTCTGCTTTTTCAATCATACTTAGGGCGATGCGGTCTTTAACGGATGATCCTGGGTTAAAAGCTTCAAGTTTTACATAAACATCTGCTGCACCTTCGGGTACAATGTTGTTTAATTTAACAATCGGTGTTCTACCGATGAGTTCTGTGATGTTGTTATAAATAGCCATGTTAGCACCTCTTTATATAAGATGCTTCTAGTATAACGCTAACTTTGACTTTTGTAAAATATAGAAATCCTATCAAAGTGATAGGATTTTTTTATATCAGTGATTCAAACCGTTAATATTTAAACGATTGTGATAAGCTAATTCAAATAGATAAGTGTAAAGAGGTACGATATCTGTTTTCTTTGGAAATTCAAATTTGTGAGAGTTAAAGTGCTCATTATGAGCTTTTAAAAAGGCATTTTCTAAATAAGTAATCGTAATCTCGCTATCATCAATCCCAAGTCCAGCAGTTTCCATCTCAACATTAACGATGTTCATGAGGAAAATTGATTTGATAGACATCTTCCGTCCGGTTGCCCCTTGTTTATCTGTAAAGATGATTCGGATATTTGTAAAGATAATTGAGTCACGAATGAGTTTATATCCGCTTTGAATTTCTTCATTTTCTAATAAATATTGTCCAAATTCCTTGGTAAGAGCTTCTTTACTTTGCTCACTGAAGTTTCCAGCGAGTCCATGAATTAATCTTCCAAAAGCCATATGCTATTTCCTTTCTTTACGATAGGTTTACAGGTGCTTCAACTTCACGTAAACCTTTGTCAGTTAGAGTAACTTTCCCATTGAAAAATTCGATGAGATCAGCCTTTATACCATCTTTCTTTTCTTTGTCAATGAAAATCATAGTGTCAACTTGATCTGTAAAGTTTGTTTCTAATTCCATGAGATTATGCTCTTTAAGAAAATTCCCATATTCTTGATACTGGGCATAGGTCATGTGAATCTGGATCCCTACCTGTTCTTTAATTTCAATAATACCAATTTCCTTAACTGCTAGAGCAACACTACCAGCGTATGCACGAATCAAACCACCAGCTCCTAGTTTAATACCGCCGAAATAACGAGTAACTACCACACAGACATTAGTAAGGTTGTGGTTTTCCAAAACTCCTAGCATAGGAACACCAGCAGTTCCACTAGGCTCCCCGTCATCACTAGTTCGCTTGATTTCACTGCGTTCACCGACAATAAAAGCAGAGCAGTTGTGGGTTGCTTTATAGTGTTCTTTTTTGATGGCTGAGATAAAGTCACGAGCTTCTTCCTCATTATAGACACGTTTAGCATGACAGATAAAGCGTGATTTTTTGATTTCTTCTTGGACTTGTCCGTCCTCTTTTATAGTTCTATATTCCATAGTTTTATTGTACTAAAAAATAGCATAAACTTCTACATTTTACGAATAAAGAAATATGAAAGTAAATCCAAATTATCTCGGTCGCCTTTTTACGGAACAAGAATTAAGTTATGATGAGAGACAGCAAGCAAAAACAATTTCATCTATGAAAAAAGAGAAGGGGCAACTATCTTGTCAGCGATGTGGTAGTCAGATAAAAGAAGAATGGCATTTGCCTGTTGGTGCTTTTTATTGTCGAAAATGCTTGATTATGAAGCGAATAAGAAGTGATCAAGAACTCTATTATTTTCCGCAAGAAAGGTTTCCGGAGCAAGATGTACTCAAATGGTCAGGACAACTGACTCCCTTTCAAGAGCGGGTATCACAAGGACTCCTTCAGGCGGTAGATAAGAAGGAGGCCACCTTGGTACATGCAGTGACAGGAGCTGGTAAGACAGAGATGATCTACCAAGTTGTCGCTAAGGTGATAAATCAGGGTGGAGCTGTTTGTCTGGCCAGTCCTCGCATAGATGTTTGCTTAGAGCTGCATAAACGACTACAAAATGATTTTGCATGTGAGATTGCGCTACTACATGGGGATTCGGATCCTTATTTTCGCACCCCTTTAGTTGTAGCAACCACTCACCAGTTATTAAAGTTTTATCAGGCCTTTGACTTGTTGATTGTGGATGAAGTGGATGCCTTCCCTTATGTTGATAATCCTGTACTTTACCATGCAGTCAACAATTGTCTAAAGGAAAATGGATTGAGAATATTTTTAACAGCAACATCAACTGATGAGTTAGATAGAAAAGTTAAACAAGGGGAGTTAAAGCGTCTTAGCTTACCCCGTCGCTTTCATGGAAATCCTCTCATTGTTCCTAAGCCAATCTGGTTATCAAATTTTGACAGCTATTTGGATAAAGAACGTTTATCACCCACACTAAAGAAATACATCGAGAAACAGAGAAAAACAGCCTATCCCTTACTAATCTTTGCTTCTGAGATAAAGAAGGGAGAAAAGTTAAAGGTGATCCTGGAAAAACAATTTCCAAATGAGAAAATAGGCTTTGTATCATCGATCACAGAAAACCGGCTAGAGCAGGTACAAGCTTTCAGAGATGGGGAGTTGACGATACTAATTAGCACAACTATATTAGAGCGTGGAGTCACCTTCCCTCGAGTAGATGTTTTTGTGGTGGAAGCCAATCATCAGCTATTTACCAAGTCAAGCTTAGTACAGATTGGAGGGCGAGTTGGTAGAAGTATGGATCGACCAACAGGAGAACTTATATTTTTCCACGATGGACTCAATCACTCCATTAAGAAAGCCATAAAGGAGATTAAACAAATGAATCAGGAGGCAGGAGTGTGAAGTGTTTATTGTGTGATAAAGGTTTGAAAACTGAGCTAACCTTTACTAGCCTACTCTGTTTTAAAAAGGAGGAGGAACTAGTATGTGAATCCTGTATTTCGTCTTTTGAGAGTATCGGTGACAAACATTGCCCTAGTTGTTTCAAAAAAGATGTGACAATAAACTGTCAAGATTGTCAATTTTGGTGTAAACAAGGTGTAAAGGTTGATCATGTGGCTCTTTATTCCTATAATCAGGCTATGAAAGAGTATTTTAGTCGCTATAAATTTGATGGTGATTATATTTTAAGAAAAGTATTTTCTAAAATATTGCAAAAAGAGTTAAAAAAGTATAAGGGTTATCAGATTGTGATTGTACCTCTGAGTGAACAGCGTTTCAAAAGTAGGGGCTTTAATCAAGTAGAGGGTTTGATAAAGGAGACTGGGCTATCATATCTGGATATTTTGATTAAAAAAGAAGTTGAAGCTAGCTCTTCAAAAAATCGAGCAGCTCGTTTACTTACAGAGTTTCCATTTTCCCTGAAAGATGGCGTGAAGCTCCCAGAAAATATCTTACTCTTTGATGATATTTATACTACTGGTAGCACGGTGAATCGTCTTAGAAGTATGCTTTTAGCAGCTGGTTGTCAGAATATTAAAACTTTTTCCCTCGCAAGATGAGGAAAAAGTTTGCAATAATTTTATGAAAGCGTTATAATATAATTAGAAAAACAAATATGTTTAGAAAGAAGGTACTTATATGATTAAATATAGTATCCGTGGTGAAAACCTAGAAGTAACAGAAGCAATTCGTGATTATGTAGTTTCTAAACTCGAAAAGATCGAAAAATACTTCCAAGCAGACCAAGAATTGGACGCACGTGTAAACTTGAAAGTTTACCGTGAAAAGACTGCTAAAGTTGAAGTAACGATTCCGCTTGGATCTATTACTCTTCGTGCAGAAGACATTTCTCAAGATATGTATGGTTCTATTGATTTGGTGACAGATAAGATTGAGCGTCAGATCCGTAAAAACAAAACAAAGATTGAGCGTAAAAATAGAAATAAAGTATCAACAAGTCAACTCTTTACAGATGCTTTGGTTGAAGAGTTAGATGTAGTTCAACCAAAAGTTGTTCGTTCAAAACAAATTGATTTGAAACCTATGGATTTGGAAGAAGCAATTCTTCAAATGGACTTGTTGGGACATGACTTCTTCATCTATGTAGATGTTGAAGACGAAACAACAAATGTAATCTATCGTCGTGAAGATGGAGATATAGGTCTTCTAGAAGTTAAAGAATCTTAATGATCAGTCTGTAAAAGTGGTTTACACTAGTGTAAACCACTTTTTAGTTTGGAAATCTGAGGTTGGTATCTAGAGATACCTCTTTAAAAGTCGCTTTTTGACTACTTTTGTGGTATAATAATGCGCAAGAGGTTTGGAATGAAAAAAAATGAAATAAATCCCTTTTTTATATACCTGATTGCTATGGTAACCTTTACGATGATGACTATTTTGATTGTGTTTGTAAAGGATGATTTTGTCACTATAGCGAGCCTATTTTTATTTTTAGTATTCTATGTTCTGCTTTTTAATTTCCAGAAAAAATACTACAAAAAAACGGATATCGAGCAAATCCAGTATGTCAATCATCAGGCTACGGATAGTTTGAGTGCCCTTCTTGAGCAAATGCCTGTTGGGGTTGTTAAATTAAATATGAACAGTAGTGAGATTGAGTGGTTCAATCCCTATGCTGAATTAATTTTGACAACTGAGGATGGAGAAATTGATTTTCCTCAATTTCAAATGATTTTAAAGAGTTCGATTTCATCACCTGGTACTTATGCCAATATTGGTGAGAAAAGGTATGCGGTGCATTTGGATAGAAATTCGGGTGTCTTATACTTTTTTGATGTTTCTGGTGAGTATGAAGCAACTGTTGAGCTTGTGACAAGTAGACCGGTAATCGGGATTATCTCAGTTGATAACTATGATGATTTGGAAAATGAAACGTCTGAATCAGACATTAGTCATATCAATAGTTTTGTTGCAAATTTTGTTTCAGAATTTAGTACGAAATATGCTATGTTTTCGCGTAGAGTGAGTATGGATCGTTTCTATTTATTTACGGACTATACCGTACTTGATCACTTGATGCAGGATAAATTTTCTGTGATTGATACCTTTCGTGAGGAAGCTAAGCAACGGAATTTACCTCTGACAATGAGTATGGGCTTCTCTTATGGTGATGGGAATCATGACCAGATTGGGAAGGTTGCTCTTCTCAATCTCAACTTAGCGGAAGTTCGTGGTGGTGACCAAGTAGTTGTAAAAGAGAATGATGAAACCAAAAATCCAATCTACTTTGGAGGCGGTTCAGCAGCATCAGTTAAACGTACTCGGACACGAACTCGTGCCATGATGACGGCTATCTCAGACAAACTTAAAAGTGTCGATCGAGTTTTTGTGGTTGGCCATAAGAATCTGGATATGGATGCTCTTGGCTCAGCAGTTGGGATGCAGTTGTTTTCGAGTAATGTTCTAGAAGATAGTTATGTGGTTTATGATCCTACGCAGATGTCTCCAGACATCGCTCGAGCTATCAACTATTTGGAAGAGGAGAGTGTTTCAAAACTTCTTCCTTTAGGACAGGCTATGACAATGGTTACCAAACGTTCTTTGCTTGTGATGGTTGACCATTCCAAGACAGCTTTAACCTTATCCAAAGAGTTTTATGACTTGTTTACACAGACGATTGTCATTGACCATCACCGTCGGGATCAAGATTTTCCAGATAATGCAGTCATTACTTATATAGAAAGTGGAGCTAGCAGTGCCAGTGAGCTGGTGACGGAGTTGATTCAATTTCAAAATTCTAAGAAAACACGTTTGAGTCGTATTCAGGCTAGTATTCTTATGGGTGGAATGATGTTGGATACAAAGAATTTCACCTCTCGCGTAACAAGTCGTACCTTTGATGTAGCAAGCTATCTCAGAACGAGAGGGAGTGATAGCATTGTCATTCAGGAAATTTCGGCCACGGATTTTGAAGAATATCGATTAGTAAATGAGTTAATTTTACAAGGGCAAATGGTACAACCATCAATTCTAGTTGCTCAAGCTTTGGAGGATAAAGAGTACGATACCGTAGTTATTAGTAAAGCTGCTGATGCTATGCTTGCCATGTCTGGTATAGAGGCTAGCTTTGTACTTGCTAAAAATAGTCAAGGAGCAATCTCCATTTCTGCGCGAAGCAGAAGTAAGATCAATGTCCAACGAATTATGGAAGAGTTAGGTGGCGGTGGTCACTTTAACTTAGCTGCGGCACGTTTGACAGATATGAGCCTGCAAGAAGCAGGAGATAAACTGAAAACAGTTATTTTTAATGAAACAAAAGAAAAGGAGTCAGAAGAATGAAAGTAATCTTTTTAGCAGATGTTAAAGGTAAAGGAAAAAAAGGTGAAATTAAAGAAGTGCCAACTGGATATGCACAAAACTTTTTAATTAAGAAAAACCTTGCTAAGGAAGCGACAGCTCAAGCTATTGGTGAGTTGCGTGGTAAACAAAAATCAGAAGAAAAAGCACATGCAGAGATGCTTGCAGAAGCTAAGGAAATCAAAGAAAAACTGGAAGCAGAAGAAACAATCGTTGAGTTTGTCGAAAAGGTTGGTCCAGACGGTCGTACATTTGGATCTATTACCAACAAAAAAATTGCAGAAGAACTGCAAAAACAATTTGGTATTAAAATTGATAAACGCCATATTCAAGTTCAATCACCAATTCGAGCAGTTGGTTTGATTGATGTTCCGGTGAAGATTTATCAAGATGTGACAAGTGTAATCAATCTCCGTGTCAAGGAAGCATAATTTAAGATTGGTTGACAATTTTGTAAAAGGAAGGAAAGTCTGATGGCAGAAGTTGAAGAACTACGTGTTCAGCCTCAAGATATCCTAGCAGAGCAATCTGTCTTGGGAGCCATTTTTATTGATGAGACTAAACTCGTTTTTGTCCGGGAATATATTGATTCACGAGACTTCTTTAAGTATGCCCACCGTTTGATTTTTCAGGCTATGGTTGACTTATCTGATCGTGGGGATGCTATTGATGCAACCACAGTTCGGACGATACTAGATAGTCAAGGTGATTTACAAACTATCGGAGGTTTGTCTTATCTGGTTGAGATTGTAAATTCAGTGCCGACCTCTGCCAATGCGGAATACTATGCTAAAATTGTAGCAGAAAAGGCTATGCTTCGACGCCTAATTGCTAAGTTGACAGAGTCTGTAAACCTAGCCTATGAAGCTTCTCAGCCTGCTGACGAAATTATTGCTCGTGCAGAAAAAGGCTTGATTGACGTTAGTGAGAATGCCAATCGAAATGGCTTTAAAAATATTCGAGATATTCTGAATATCAACTTCGGAAATCTAGAAGCTCGTTCTCAACAGACTTCGGATATCACGGGTATTGCGACAGGTTATCGAGATTTAGATCATATGACGACAGGTCTGCATGAGGAAGAATTGATTATTTTGGCAGCTCGTCCTGCGGTTGGTAAGACAGCCTTTGCTTTGAATATAGCTCAAAATATCGGAACCAAGCTTGATAAGACAGTTGCTATTTTCTCTCTGGAAATGGGTGCTGAAAGCTTGGTCGATCGTATGCTGGCTGCGGAAGGTTTGGTAGAGTCGCATTCTATCCGTACGGGTCAATTGACTGAGGAAGAATGGCGTAAGTATACGATTGCTCAGGGAAACCTGGCTAATGCAAGCATCTATATTGATGATACACCTGGGATTCGGATCACAGAAATTCGCTCCCGTTCCCGTAAACTGGCTCAAGAAACAGGGAATCTAGGCTTGATTTTGATTGACTATCTCCAACTTATCACAGGAACTGGTCGGGAAAATCGTCAACAAGAAGTATCTGAAATTTCGCGTCAGTTGAAAATCTTAGCGAAAGAACTCAAAGTTCCAGTTATAGCTCTCAGTCAGCTGTCCCGTGGAGTTGAACAACGTCAAGATAAGAGACCAGTCTTGTCTGATATTCGTGAATCTGGATCTATCGAGCAGGATGCTGATATCGTAGCCTTTCTCTATCGTGATGACTATTATGAGCGTGGTGGTGAAGAAGAGGAAGGAATCCCAAATAATAAGGTCGAAGTGATTATCGAGAAAAACCGTAGCGGTGCACGTGGAACGGTAGAATTGATTTTCCAAAAAGAATATAATAAATTTTCAAGTATTTCGAAGATGGAGGAACCAAGATGACAGACGCATTTACAGATGTGGCTAAAATGAAAAAAATCAAAGAAGAAATTAAGGCGCATGAGGGACAAGTGGTGGAAATGACCTTAGAAAATGGTCGTAAACGCCAAAAAAATCGTTTAGGAAAACTAATTGAGGTTTATCCTTCGCTCTTCATCGTTGAGTTTGGAAATGTTGAAGGAGACAAACAAACTAATGTCTATGTTGAATCTTTCACCTATTCAGATATTTTAACGGAAAAGAACCTGATTCATTATTTGGATTAAGCTTGAAAGTGGGAAGTTTTCTCACTTTTTTCTTTTTCTTTCGAATGATATAGATGAGGTCAACCTCAAAAATCTAATTATTTGAAGGAGAATGAATGACATTCAGTAAAGCAGGAAGTAAAAAGAGATTTGCTCTTAGAAAAACAGTTGTTGGAACAACTTCTCTATTGTTAGCGGGGGCTTTTTTGTTTGGTGGAGGAGCTGTTCATGCCAATCAAGCAAACAATGGATCACTGGCCCGAGGAGATGATTATCCCTATTATTATAAAAATGGAAGTCAAGAAATTGATAAGTGGCGGATGTATTCCAGACAGTGTACGTCTTTCGCTGCCTTTCGTTTAAGTAGTGTCAATGGTTTTGAGCTGCCTGCTGCGTATGGAAATGCTAAGGATTGGGGTTATCGTGCTAAACGAGAAGGTTATCGTGTAGATCAGCGTCCAGCAATTGGTTCTATCGCTTGGGATACAAGCGGACAGTATGGCCATGTCGCTTGGGTATCCAATGTGTTTGGTGATATGATTGAAATTGAAGAATACAATTATGGAGTCAGAGAAAGGTATAATCGACGAACGGTAAAGGCCAATTCTATGACTGGATTTATTCATTTTAAAGATGTGGGGAATACTAGCGCAGGAAATTATCAGTCTGCTCCCGTCTCTAGCGGGACACATATTTTTACAGAAAAAGCTGCCATTAGGGATCAGCCCTCACTGACTGCCACTATTATCGATTATTATTATGCGGGAGAAAGTGTTCATTATGATCAGACTCTTGAAAAAGATGGCTATAAATGGCTTTCTTATCTATCGCGAACTGGTAGTCGAAGATATGTCCAGCTGGAAGGAAACTCTCGTTCTAAAAATGGATGGGAAAAAGAAGGAACAATTTGGTACTATTATGAAAATGGTCAGAAAGCAGTCGGTTGGAAGAAGCTAAATGGAAGTTGGTATCATTTACAAGCTGATGGTACAATGACCACGGGCTGGTTAAAAGATGGCTCCAAGTGGTATTACCTGAAATCATCTGGCGAAATGCAGACGGGTTGGTTGAAGGACAAAGGCATTTGGTATTATCTTGAAAACTCGGGATCTATGAAGACTAGTCAGTGGTTCCAGGTCTCAGGGAAACATTATTACGTGAACGCATCTGGAGAATTGGCAGTAGATACGACTATCGATGGATTTCAAGTTGATGGTGATGGAGTTCGAGTAGAAAAACCAGCCTCATAAGTGTTATTCAGCATTTGGGCTCTTCCGAATGGTATTTTTCCCTGCTTTCCTTTATAATGGGTGTATGGACAAGAAAAAATTATTACTAATTGACGGTTCTTCAGTTGCTTTCCGAGCATTTTTTGCCCTTTATCAGCAACTGGATCGTTTTAAAAATGACAATGGATTACATACCAATGCAATCTACGGTTTTCACCTGATGCTAAATCACCTACTGGAGCGTGTCCAACCGAGTCATATTTTGGTTGCTTTTGATGCGGGGAAAACGACTTTCCGTACAGAGATGTACGCTGATTATAAGGGTGGTCGTGCTAAGACTCCAGATGAGTTTCGTGAGCAATTTCCCTTCATTCATGAGTTGCTAGACCATCTTGGGATTCGCCACTATGAATTAGCCCAGTATGAGGCGGATGATATCATTGGAACTCTTGGTCGCTTGGCTGAAAAGGATTCTTTTGATGTGACGATCGTTAGTGGAGACAAGGACTTGATTCAGTTGACGGATGAGCATACAGTGGTCGAGATTTCCAAGAAAGGTGTGGCTGAGTTTGAGGCCTTTACACCAGAATATCTCATGGAAAAGATGGGAATCACACCAGCTCAGTTTATTGATCTTAAGGCCCTTATGGGGGATAAATCTGATAATATCCCTGGGGTGACCAAGATTGGTGAAAAGACAGGGATCAAGCTCTTGTTAGAACACGGATCGCTGGAAGGTATTTATGAAAATATCGATGGCATGAAGGCTTCCAAGATGAAGGAAAATCTTGTCAATGACAAGGAACAAGCCTTTCTGTCTAAAACACTAGCTACCATCGACACGAAAGCGCCAATTGAGATAGGTCTAGATGATTTGGTTTATAGCGGTCCAGATATCGAAAACCTCGGAAAATTCTACGATGAGATGGGTTTTAAGCAGCTCAAACAAGCCTTGAATGCTTCTCAGGCGAATCAAGCTGAAACTTTGAATTTCACCATGGTGGACAAAGTGAGTGAAGACATGCTGAGTGCCGACTCTATCTTCCACTTTGAACTTTTTGGTGAGAATTACCATACAGATGACTTGATTGGTTTCGCTTGGTCTTGTGGAGACAAGCTCTATGCTACAGATAAGCTGGAACTCTTGCAGGATCCGATTCTCAAGGATTTTCTAGAAAAAACACCTCTGAAAGTATATGATTTTAAGAAAGCTAAAGTTCTCTTAAATCGCTTTAATTTGGACTTGCAGGCTCCTGCTTTTGACAGTCGCTTGGCCAAATACCTTCTCTCTACTGTTGAGAATAATGAAATTTCAACCATCGCTAGTCTCTATGGTCAAACTTACCTAGTCGATGATGAAACCTTCTATGGTAAGGGTGTCAAGAAAGCTATCCCTGAGAGAGAAACCTTCTTGGAGCACTTGGCTCGCAAGCTTGCTGTGCTGGTTGAGACAGAGCCTGTATTGCTTGAAAAGTTAAGTGAAAACGGACAATTAGACCTTCTCTATGATATGGAGCAGCCTTTGGCCTTTGTTCTTGCTAAGATGGAAATCGCTGGGATTAAGGTTAAAAAAGAAACTCTACTCGAGATGCAAGCTGAAAATGAGCTTGTCATTGAAAAGCTAACTCAAGAGATTTATGAATTGGCTGGTGAGGAATTTAACATCAACTCGCCTAAGCAGTTGGGCGAACTACTTTTTGAAAAGCTAGGTCTCCCTATAGAATACACCAAGAAAACCAAGACAGGTTACTCAACAGCAGTGGATGTGTTAGAGCGCCTAGCTCCTATTGCCCCAATCGTCAAGAAAATTTTAGATTATCGTCAGATTGCTAAGATTCAATCGACTTATGTGATTGGTTTGCAGGATTGGATTTTAGCGGATGGCAAGATTCACACGCGCTATGTTCAAGATTTGACTCAGACAGGGCGTCTGTCTAGTGTGGATCCAAACTTGCAAAATATTCCTGTTCGCTTGGAACAAGGTCGCCTTATTCGTAAGGCTTTCGTGCCAGAGTGGGAGGATAGTGTCCTTCTCAGCTCTGACTATTCACAGATTGAGTTGCGAGTTTTGGCGCATATCTCTAAAGATGAGCACTTAATCAAGGCCTTCCAAGAGGGAGTGGATATCCATACCTCGACAGCCATGCGTGTCTTTGGAATCGAACGTCCTGAGGATGTGACTGCAAACGACCGTCGCAATGCCAAGGCTGTTAACTTTGGAGTGGTTTACGGAATTTCAGACTTTGGTTTATCCAATAACCTAGGTATCAGCCGTAAAGAGGCTAAAGCATACATCGACACTTACTTTGAACGCTTCCCTGGTATCAAAAATTATATGGATGAAGTCGTTCGTGAGGCGCGTGATAAGGGTTATGTAGAGACTCTCTTCAAACGTCGTCGTGAGTTGCCAGATATTAATTCGCGTAACTTTAACATTCGTGGTTTTGCAGAGCGTACAGCTATCAACTCACCTATTCAAGGATCGGCTGCAGATATTCTCAAAATCGCCATGATTCAGCTAGATAAAGCCTTGGTAGCAGGTGGTTATCAAACTAAGATGCTGTTACAAGTACACGATGAAATTGTTCTTGAAGTGCCTAAGTCAGAATTGGCATCTATTAAAAAACTTGTCAAACAAACCATGGAAGAAGCCATTCAACTCAGTGTGCCCCTGATTGCTGATGAAAATGAAGGCGTGACTTGGTATGAGGCCAAGTAGCAATTGATTAGTCTATCAAGCTAGCATAGAATCTTCATAATAATAAAAACGCATAATGTCAGGTAGTTATAAACCTTGGTATTATGCGTTTTATTATAGAAAGAGTTACTGGATTTTCTCTTATACTCTTCGAAAATCAAATTCAAACCACGTCAGCTTCGCCTTGCCGTACTCAAGTACAGTCTGCGGCTCGCTTCCTAGTTTGCTCTTTGATTTTCATTGAGTATTAAATGTGAGTTTTTGCCTCGTCTTATTTTTATCTTTAATCTTGTGTTGAAGGTAAAAACAAACTTTGCTAATCCACAGCCTGTGGATAACTATTTCCAAAAGTTAGTATAAAAAAACAGATGCTTTGAGAATTAGTTATCTTCAAAATCGAGTGTGAAAGTACTTTGATAGAGGGTTAATGCTTGTTTTAAAAGTATATGTTTTAAAGCCTTATTCTTATAAAGAGCTGAGAGAGCATTATTGAAAAAAATATTTTCCCACAAGTTATCCACAATTTGTGGATAACTTGTGGGATATTGTATTAGTTATGCTTGGGTAACCAGCCGAGGGTAAAGTCGATAGATTGGGCGTTTAGCAATTCTTGGTGACCAATACTCTGAACTTCTTTTCCGTCAAGATGACAGTCTTGGACAAAGTGGAAGTGTTCATGATTTTGCTGAGTACGAACATCCAACCACTGATTTTTTTCTGTCAGATAGACACGAAGGTAGTCAAAGAGTGGAATTCCAAGGTCATAACTTGCTTTTCCTGGGCAGGTTGGGTAAAGTCCGAGAGCAGACCAGACATACCAAGCCGATAAACTACCGTTATCCTCATCTCCTGGATAAGCATCCCAGCCAGCTCGAAAGGCTTTTTGACGGAGAGTTTTGATTAAGAGACTGGTATATTGGGGGTAATTACTGTAGCGGAACAGATAGGGGATGTGGAAACTTGGTTGGTTGGAAATGGCTAGTTGACCAAATGGCGCTGTTGCCATCTCGCTCATCTCATGAATTTCATATCCATAGCCCGTCGTTTCAAAAAGTGGGAGACTTTGACAAGCTTTCAAAAGATAGTTGCTAAAGGCTTCTTTTCCACCCATTAGTTGGCGAAGTCCAGAAATATCGTGTAGGACACCGAGACTGGCTTGAATAGCTGAACACTCAGCGTAGTCACGACCCCAACTATAGGGAGAAAAGTCAGGACGGAAGTTCCCATCTACATCACGCGCCCTCATGTAACCTGTCTCAGAGTCAAATAGATTCTGATAATTCTTAGCATATTGTGCATAGGTTTGTGCTAGCTCTTCTTGACCTAATTTTGTTGCACAAGTAGAGATACAAAAATCGCTGTAGGCATAATCTAGCGTATGACTGACACTTTCGTGGTAATCTGTGGATAAATAGCCCAGTTCTTGGTATTGGCTTAGGCCGTGTCGCCCGTTGATAGCTTTTGAATCTGCCTTAGTAGCAGTTTCAATCATGGCTTTGAGAAATTCTTCTTCAAACTCAGGTGCCATATCCTTGCAGGCACTATCTGCTAATACACCATCAATCAAAGTGCCAGGCATCATTCCTCTTTCGTCAGGAGCCAGCCACTTAGGGAGATATCCAGTATCTCGATAGCTATTGAGGAAGCCTTCAAGGAACTGACGATAGTATTCTGGAATAATCAAGGCAAAGAGTGGGAATGAAGTGCGGAAGGTATCCCAGAAACCATTATTGGTAAAGAGAAGACCTGGTTTAATTGTTCCTGAAGCGAGGTCTATATGAATCTCTTCTCCCTGTTCACTCACCTCATAAAAGGTTTGCGGGAAGAGAAAGAGTCTATAAAGACAGTGATCAAAAAATGTTCGGTCTACAGATCCAGTTTCCACGACATCAAAACGGCCTAGAAGGTTTTCCCAACTTACTTTAGCATCTGCTTTTGTTTCTGTAAAATCTTGTTTAGGAAGATTAAAGAAAGCTTGTTCTTTGGAAATAAATGAAGTGGCTAGTTGAACTTGAGTTTCCGATTCAGCCAAATCAATCCGCCAGTCTTGCCCCTCTTGATTGATAGATAGAATATCCGTAGAGAATGTGAGGGAAGTATACATGACGAGAGGACTTTTATTGGTTTCGGTTTCACCTTCTTGTCTCAGGGCCAGAGTTCGCTTATCGACTTGTTCAACTGTCAGTTCATCTGCTGCGTGAAGATAGAGGGAGAGGGCTTTTCTTTGTATCTGTCTTAGTTGAATAGAAGCTCCATAGCAAGTAGGACTTAGCTGCGTTTCAATCTGATAACGCTCAGAAAAAATCTTTAGAAAATGAGGATTAAAAATAGCACGTTCAAGATTATAAGAAGATTGACGATGAAAGAGAGTGTCACCCTTGATTTTTCCTGTAACTGGAGTCAGTAAGAGCCAGGAGTAATCGCCAATCCAAGGACTAGGTTGGTGGGTTAGTCGAATACCCTGAAAGATAGGAAGATGAGGGTCAAAAAACCATGATCCTTCTTGGTCGCTAGTTTGGAGGACAAAGTAATTCATGCCAAAAGGAACACCTGTGTAGGGTAGTGTATTGCCTCGTGAAAATGCATGCTTGCTAGCTGTGCCAAAGCGGGTATCAATGGTTTCAAGTATCGGTTTCATAGTGGTTTCCTTCAGTAGTTTTCTACATTATATCAGAAAAAGGATACTTTTAGAAAATGACTTTCAAATATAACAATTTTGTAGAATAATGACTAACATTTGTGTATATATTTTCTGGGCTAAAAACTATATACTGAAAATGAAAATTTGTTTGAAAGAGGCAAAATAGTTTATGGTTTATTCAAAAGAAATTGTCAGAGAGTGGCTAGATGAGGTAGCGGAGCGTGCTAAAGATCATCCTGAATGGGTGGATGTCTTTGAACGTTGCTATACAGACACTTTAGACAATACAGTTGAAATTTTAGAAGACGGATCGACCTTTGTGCTGACTGGGGATATCCCAGCTATGTGGCTTCGGGACTCGACTGCTCAGCTTAGACCATACCTTCATGTGGCAAAAAGAGACCCTCGTTTACGCCAGACCATTGCTGGTTTGGTTAAACGCCAGATGACTTTGATTCTCAAGGATCCCTATGCCAACTCTTTTAATATTGAGGAGAACTGGAAGGGTCATCACGAGACAGACCATACAGACCTCAATGGCTGGATTTGGGAACGTAAGTATGAAGTGGATTCGCTTTGCTACCCATTGCAGTTGGCTTACCTCCTTTGGAAAGAAACTGGTGAGACGAGCCAATTTGATGAAACTTTTGTTACAGCGACCAAGGAAATTCTCCATCTCTGGACGGTGGAGCAAGATCACAATAACTCACCATACCGTTTCGTCCGTGATACCGATCGTAAGGAAGATACCTTGGTTAATGATGGTTTTGGTCCTGACTTTGCTGTGACAGGCATGACCTGGTCAGCCTTCCGTCCAAGTGATGACTGCTGTCAGTATAGCTACTTGATTCCGTCGAATATGTTTGCAGTGGTTGTCTTGGGTTATGTCCAGGAAATCTTTGCAGAATTGAATCTAGCTGATAGCGAGAGTATCATTTCTGACGCTAAACGTCTGCAAGCTGAAATCCAAGAAGGAATCGAAAATTATGCCTACACCACTAACAACAAGGGCGAGAAGATCTATGCCTTTGAAGTAGACGGTTTAGGAAATGCTAGCATCATGGACGACCCTAACGTACCAAGTTTGTTAGCTGCTCCCTATCTTGGTTACTGTGATGTGAACGATGAGGTCTATCAAGCCACTCGTCGCACCATTCTCAGCCCTGAAAATCCCTACTTCTATCAAGGAGAATACGCTAGCGGACTTGGAAGTTCTCATACCTTCTATCGTTATATCTGGCCGATTGCCCTATCAATTCAAGGCTTAACAGCTACAGATAAAGCTGAGAAAAAATACTTGCTAGACCAACTAGTTGCTTGTGATGGCGGAACAGGTGTTATGCACGAAAGCTTCCACGTAGATGATCCGACTCTCTACTCACGTGAATGGTTCTCATGGGCCAACATGATGTTTTGCGAATTGGTCTTGGATTACCTGGATATTCGCTAATACTCTTCGAAAATCAAATTCAAACCACGTCAGCTTCACCTTGCCGTACTCAAGTACAGCCTGTGGCTAGCTTCCTAGTTTGCTCTTTGATTTTCATTGAGTATAAGGAGCACGTTTTCGCTCAACTGATTCTGGTAAAGAATCACAAATCTATTTTTAAATTTAAGTTAGAATGAGGTTTTACTCATGGAAAATGTTGTTGTACATATCATCTCTCACAGTCACTGGGATCGTGAGTGGTATCTACCTTTTGAAAGCCACCGTATGCAATTGGTGGAACTGTTTGACAATCTTTTTGATCTTTTTGAAAATGATCCTGAGTTCAAGAGCTTCCACCTAGATGGACAAACCATTGTCCTTGATGATTATTTAGAAATTCGCCCTGAAAACCGTGACAAGGTGCAGCGTTATATCGACGAAGGCAAGCTCAAGATTGGTCCTTTTTATATCTTGCAGGATGATTACTTGATTTCCAGTGAAGCTAACGTCCGCAATACCTTGATTGGACAAGCGGAATGTGCTAAATGGGGCAAATCTACTCAAATTGGTTACTTCCCAGACACCTTTGGAAATATGGGGCAGGCTCCTCAAATCCTTCAAAAATCAGGTATTCACGTAGCAGCCTTTGGTCGCGGTGTCAAGCCAATCGGATTTGACAACCAAGTCCTCGAGGATGAGCAGTTTACCTCTCAATTTTCTGAGATGTACTGGCAAGGGGCTGATGGTAGCCGTGTACTCGGCATTCTTTTTGCTAACTGGTACAGTAACGGGAATGAAATTCCAGTGGATAAAGACGAGGCTTTGACTTTCTGGAAGCAAAAATTAGCAGACGTCCGTGATTATGCATCGACCAACCAATGGTTAATGATGAACGGCTGTGACCACCAGCCTGTACAGAGAAATATTAGCGAAGCCATTCGTGTGGCAAACGAACTCTTCCCTGATGTAACCTTTATTCACAGTTCTTTTGATGAATATGTCCAAGCAGTGGAAAGTGCACTTCCTGAACACCTATCAACGGTCACAGGTGAGTTGACCAGTCAGGAAACGGATGGTTGGTATACTCTTGCTAACACCTCTTCTTCCCGTATTTACCTCAAACAATCCTTCCAAGAAAATAGCAACTTGTTAGAGCAGGTTGTGGAACCATTGACTATTCTCACTGGCGGTCATAATCATAAGGATCAATTGACCTATGCTTGGAAAGTACTTCTGCAAAATGCACCGCACGATAGTATCTGTGGTTGTAGTATTGATGAAGTTCACCGTGAAATGGAAACTCGTTTTGCAAAGGTTAATCAAGTCGGGAATTTTGTTAAGACTAACCTTCTCAACGAGTGGAAGAGCAAGCTAGCTACTCAAAATGCGCAAAGCGACCACCTCTTTACCGTTGTCAACACAGCTTTACATGACAAGGTTGATACAGTTAGTGTTGTAGTGGATGTTGTGACTTGTGATTTTAAAGAATTGCATCCGACTGAAGGTTACAAGAAGATGGCAGCCGTGACCTTGCCAGATTACCATATTGAAGATTTGGATGGTCATGTCATTGAAGCCAAGATTGAAGACTTGGGAGCAAGTTTTGGCTATACTCTGCCTAAAGATAAATTCCGTCAACCCTATATTGCTCGTCAAGTGCGCGTGACAATCCCAGTTCACCTTGCTCCTCTTTCTTGGGCAAGTTTCCAATTGGTTGAAGGTCAAGTAAATCACCGTGATGGTATTTACCAAAATGGAGTCATTGATACACCGTTTGTAACTGTGAGTGTAGATGAAGGCATCACCGTCTATGACAAGACTACAAACGAAGCTTACGAAGACTTTATCCGCTTTGAGGATCGTGGAGATATTGGTAACGAATATATTTACTTCCAACCAAAAGGAACCGAACCAATCTATGCTCAATTGAAAGGATACGATGTTCTAGAAAACAATGCTCGCTATGCCAAAATCTTGCTCAAGCATGACTTGACGATTCCAGTCAGTGCAGATGAAAAATTGGATGCTGAACAAAGAGGCATTATCGAGTTCATGAAACGAGACGCAGGTCGTTCAGAAGAGTTGACAACCATTCCTCTTGAAACTGAGATGACCGTCTTTGTGGATAACCCACAGATTCGCTTTAAAACTCGTTTTACCAATACTGCCAAGGATCACCGCATCCGTCTTTTGGTGAAAACTCATAACACTCGTCCAAGCAATGATTCTGAAAGCATCTATGAAGTTGTGACAAGACCAAATAAACCAGCAGCTTCTTGGGAAAATCCTGAAAATCCACAACACCAACAAGCCTTTGTCAGCCTTTATGATGATGAAAAGGCTGTAACTGTAGCAAATAAAGGATTGCACGAATACGAAATCCTTGGAGATGACACCATTGCAGTGACGGTTCTTCGTGCTTCAGGTGAGCTAGGTGACTGGGGCTACTTCCCAACACCAGAAGCTCAGTGCTTGCGTGATGTCGAAGTAGAATTTGCTGTGGAATGTCACCAGGCAGGCGAACGCTTCTCTGCCTTCCGTCGCGCCAAAGCCTTCCAGGTGCCATTTACAGCTCTTCAAGTTGCAAAACAAGAAGGTAGCGTCGCAGCAACAGGTAGTCTCTTCAATCATGCGGCATTGAACTTGCCACAAGTCTGCCCAACAGCCTTTAAAGTTGCTGAAAATGAAGAAGGCTACGTCCTTCGTTACTACAACATGAGTCAAGAAAATATCCGTGTGTCTGAAAAACAACAAACCATTCTTGACTTGTTGGAGCGCCCATATCCAGTTCACTCAGGACTATTGGCACCGCAAGAAATTCGTACAGAATTGATTCAAAAAGAAGAAATTTAATTTCAAAAAGAAAACATAAACAGAAAGGAGGAGCGAAAAAGTAAGAACCAACTGCTGATTCGCTCCTTTTTGCAGGTGAAAGCAATGACCATTGCAACAATTGATATTGGAGGGACTGGCATTAAGTTTGCTAGTCTAACTCCTGATGGAAAGATTTTAGATAAGACCAGCACTCCAACTCCAGAAACTCTAGAAGATTTGCTAGCTTGGTTGGACCAACGCTTGTCTGAACAGGACTATCGTGGGATTGCTATGAGTGTTCCAGGAGCGGTCAATCAAGAAACAGGTGTGATTGAGGGGATTAGTGCCATTCCTTATATCCATGGTTTTTCATGGTATGAGACCCTTGCTCATCACCAACTCCCTGTCCATCTAGAAAATGATGCCAACTGTGTTGGACTCAGTGAACTGCTAGCTCATCCTGAGATTGAAAATGCAGCCTGTGTTGTCATTGGCACAGGGATTGGCGGGGCCATGATTATCAATGGCAAAATTCACCGTGGTCGCCATGGCTTGGGTGGAGAGTTTGGTTACATGACAACTATCGAACCAGCAGAAAAACTCAACAACTGGTCACAACTAGCTTCTACAGGAAACATGGTTCGTTATGTGATTGAAAAATCAGGTCAGTCAGACTGGGATGGCCGTAAGGTTTATCAAGAGGCTTCAGCAGGCAATGCCCTTTGCCAAGAAGCCATTGAGCGTATGAATCGTAATCTAGCTCAAGGGCTCCTCAATATTCAATACCTGATCGACCCAGATGTCATCAGCCTAGGTGGCTCTATCAGTCAGAACCCAGATTTTATCAAAGGGGTGCAAAAAGCGGTAGACGTCTTTGTGGAAAGATATGAAGAGTATACAATTGCGCCAGTGATCCAAGCTTGCACCTATCAGGCAGATGCCAATCTCTACGGTGCCCTTGTCAACTGGTTACAGGAGGAGAACCAATGGTAAATTTTACCGGAATTAGCAGTAAACAACAGCAAGCTATAGACTTACTTCAAAAGCACATTTCTCTACCAGATGTAGAAGTGGCAGTCGCTCAGTCTGACCAAGCTTCCATCTCTATCAAGGGTGAGGGCGGAGAATATCAATTGACTTATCGCAAACCTTACCAACTCTATCGCGCCTTGTCCGTTCTCGCAACAGCTTTAGAAGAAGGTGATAAGGTAGAGATTGAGGAGCAAGCGGCTTATGAAGATTTAGCCTACATGGCGGATTGTTCCCGTAATGCGGTTCTAAATGTTGCATCTGCCAAGCAGATGATTGAAGTCTTAGCTCTGATGGGTTATTCAACTTTTGAGCTCTACATGGAAGATACTTATCAGATTGAAGGGCAACCTTATTTTGGTTATTTCCGAGGGGCTTATTCAGCTGAAGAGTTACAGGAAATCGAAGTCTATGCCCAGCAGTTTGATATGACCTTTGTACCATGTATCCAGACCTTGGCTCACTTATCAGCCTTTGTCAAATGGGGTGTTAAAGAAGTCCAGCAACTTCGTGATGTAGAGGACATTCTCCTCATCGGCGAAGAAAAAGTTTACGACCTAATCGACGGCATGTTTGCGACTTTGTCTAAACTACAAACACGCAAGGTCAATATCGGCATGGACGAAGCCCACTTGGTTGGTTTGGGACGCTATCTCATCTTAAACGGTGTTGTGGACCGTAGCCTCCTCATGTGTCAACATTTGGAGCGCGTGCTGGATATTGCAGACAAGTATGGTTTCCACTGCCAGATGTGGAGCGATATGTTCTTCAAACTCATGTCAGCAGATGGCCAGTACGACCGTGATGTCGAAATTCCAGAAGAAACTCGTGTTTATCTTGACCGTCTCAAAGACCGTGTGACCTTGGTTTACTGGGATTATTATCAGGATAGCGAAGAAAAATACAACCGTAACTTTGGTAATCACCACAAGATTAGCCAGGATATTGCCTTTGCAGGTGGTGCTTGGAAGTGGATCGGTTTTACGCCACACAACCATTTCAGTCGTCTCATCGCTGTCGAAGCTAACAAAGCCTGCCGTGCCAATCAGATCAAGGAAGTCATCGTGACTGGTTGGGGAGATAATGGTGGTGAAACAGCTCAGTTCTCTATTCTGCCAAGTCTACAAATCTGGGCAGAACTCAGCTATCGAAATGATTTAGAGCGTTTATCTGCTCACTTCAAGACCAATACAGGTCTATCTGTTGAGGACTTTATGCAGCTTGACCTTGCCAACCTCTTACCAGATCTACCAGATAATCTCAGTGGTATCAATCCCAACCGCTATACTTTTTATCAGGATGTTCTTTGCCCAATTCTTGATAAGCACATGACTCCTGAACAGGATAAGCCTCACTTTGCCCAGGCAGCTGAGATTTTGTCTGACATTAAAGAGAAATCTGGGAACTATGCCTACCTCTTTGAAACTCAAGCCCAGTTGAATGCTATTTTAAGTGGCAAGGTTGATGTGGGACGACGCATTCGTCAAGCCTATCAAGCAGGTGATAAAGAGAGCTTGAAACAAATTGCTAGGGAAGAATTACCAAAATTAAGAAGCCAGATTGAAACCTTCCACAAGCTCTTTAGCCACCAATGGTTGAAAGAAAACAAGGTCTTTGGCTTGGATACAGTAGATATTCGTATGGGTGGACTCTTGCAACGAATTAAGCGAGCAGAAAGCCGTATCGAGGCTTATTTGGCTGGTCAAATTGACCGCATCGAAGAATTAGAAGTCGAAATTCTTCCATTTACTGACTTATACGCAGACAAGGACTTTGCAGCAACGACAGCCAACCAGTGGCATACTATTGCGACAGCTTCGACTATTTATACAACCTAGAAATTTATCACAAATAGCCAAACATCTCCTTTTAAATAAATGGAGATGTTTTTTGATTTGGAGGTTGGGAAGGAGTATAATGAAGGTATAATACTCTTCTAAAATCAAATTCAAACCACGTCAGCTTCGCCTTGCCGTACTCAAGTACAGCCTGCGGCTCGCTTCCTAGTTTGCTCTTTGATTTTCATTGAGTATAAGGATAGTTTGGAGGTCTGACCATGAAAAAGCTACTACTAGTCCTAAGTGTGAGTATGCTAGTTTTATCTGCTTGCCACAAGGCGACAGAAGATAGCGTAACTAGTCAGTCAACATCAAGAGAGCAACAAACCAAGGAAGTAACCAACTATTTTCACTGCCTAGCGGATTCCTATCAAAAGGCTCTTGCGCACGAAAAAGAAGCCAAAGATACAAGTGTTCAATCACCCGTGTCTGCTACCGTTGTAGCTATGGAAGAACTCCAGCAATCTAATCCGACTGACCAAGCCTTGATTATGAAGAACTACTCGGATTTTCAGAAGCTAATCCAATACAACACGGAAAAGTGGCAGGAAGAGTTTGCAAGCTGGGCTGCTTCTATGGGGCAGTCCTATCATAGACTGGAGCATAGAAACTTTGACGAAAAAAATGAATTCATCAAAAAATTAGAAACAACGACTGTTTCTCAGAAAAGAGTCAGATGGAATATTTTCGGGGTGTCCAGTGACAATGCCTATGATTACTTGGTTTTGGATGCCTACTATGACAATCAGGACAAACATTTCTACTTATTTACACTGAAAGATGGGCAAGCACAGGTCTTACATGCCGATAAGACGTTAGAAACTGTCAGTGCTGCAAACTTTGAAGAGACTGAAAACACAGATTTAGCACAAGGCTTTAAGGGGTTTCTATTAAAAACGAGTGTCACTAGAGAGAATGAGCCAGATACAGACTATAGTGCTCTAGCAGACAAGATAAAACTAGCCATGGAATCCTACTCGGATAGTAGTGGTGAAAGATATAAGTCGGCTAGCCTAGCAACATATGGTCGCTATTATGGGCTTGCAGTTCCGGATCAGATGATGCAATTTGGGCAAGTCGATGGAGTCAAATATACTTTTAAATGGCATGGCTATACTGCTGGTCTTGGAGAAAAACGATTTGAAATCTTGGCCTGTTATGTGAACGAAGCAGGTACTATTACAGATGCCCAGGTTCATTTTGTTGAATTTCACCAACCGATATTAGAACAAGTTTTCAAGTAACAAATATGGGCAACACCTCTTGCAAGCAAGACGTTTCTCGTGAAACATCCTTCTTATATAAAAAAGTTCTCCACATAAAATAATTTGTGGAGTTTTTTCTATAATTAGTAGTTTAAACTATCCTTAAAATAAGAGTATACTATTTTTGTAAACGTTATCAAGTCTAAAAATTGTGAGATTATTAAGTTTTAGAAAAATAAAAAGGGAGGAAATTATGAACAAGTTTTCAAAAACCTTGAGAGATAACTGGATTTTTTTCTTAATGGTTCTACCAGGGACACTTTGGTTGATCTTATTCTTCTACATCCCGGTATTTGGAAATGTGGTCGCCTTCAAAGATTACCGAATGACTGGCGAAGGGTTTGTCCACAGTATTATAAATAGTAAATGGGTCGGACTAGATAACTTCAAGTTCTTGTTTAGTTCAAAAGATGCCTTTGTTATCACTCGAAATACTGTTCTTTACAACCTTGGCTTCATCTTTATCGGTTTGATTGTATCGGTTGGTATTGCCATTATCCTTAGTGAACTTCGCTCTAAGCAAATGGTTAAAATCTACCAAACATCTATGTTGTTCCCTTACTTCTTATCTTGGGTTATCATCAGTTTCTTTACAGATGCTTTCCTAAACATCGATAAAGGGGTCATCAACCACGCCTTGGAAGCTCTTGGCATGAAGGGGATTAACTTCTACGCTGACATCAGTATCTGGCCTTATCTTCTCCTCTTCCTAGGTATTTGGAAAGGCTTTGGATACAGTAGTGTTATGTACTATGCAACAATCATGGGTATTGACCCAACCTACTACGAAGCAGCAACAGTGGACGGTGCTAGCAAATGGCAACGTATCCGCAACGTAACCATCCCTCAGTTAACACCACTTGTGACAGTATTGACCATCCTTGCAGTCGGAAACATCTTCCGAGCAGACTTCGGTCTCTTCTACCAAATCCCTCACAATGCTGGTCAGCTCTATAGTGTAACAAACGTATTGGACGTCTATGTCTTTAACGGTTTGACTCAGACAGCAGATATCGGTATGGCTTCAGCAGCAGGTCTCTACCAGTCAGTCGTTGGTTTGATTTTGGTTATCCTATCAAACTTACTGGCACGACGTGTAGATCCTAACTCAGCCCTATTCTAGAAAGGAGGAGCATATGGCAAAAAAAGTTCAAAAAGCAAAAATTGATAATGTTGGCATACACTCCTTCAGCAAGAAAGCAGATATCTTCTTTAGTATCATATCTGGTTTGCTAGCCTTCTCCTGTATCTTGCCTTTCATCTTTGTTATCATTATCTCAATTACAAATGAGAAGAGTATCATTCAACATGGATATAGCTTCTTCCCATCACAATTTGGATTAGATGGTTTTGAGTTTTTAACTCAGTTCAAAGATAAGATTTTACAAGCTCTCTTTGTTTCAGTATTTGTAACAGTAGTTGGGACATTGACAAACGTCTTTATCACGACAACTTACGCCTATGCCATCTCACGTTCAACATTTAAGTATCGTAAATTCTTTACAATCTTCGCTCTTCTCAGTATGTTGTTCAACGCTGGTTTGGTACCAGGCTATATCGTAGTGACACAATTGCTTCATCTTGGTGATACCATTTGGGCCTTGATCGTTCCGATGCTTCTATCACCATTCAACATCATGTTGATGCGTTCCTTCTTCAAGAAGACCATCCCAGAAGCAATCCTCGAATCAGCTCGTATCGATGGAGCTAGTGAAGCTCGTATCTTCTTCCAAATTTGCTTGCCGCTCTCACTACCAGGTATCGCAACGATTACACTATTGACAGCGCTTGGATTCTGGAATGACTGGTTTAACGCCCTTCTTTACATCAAGAGTGATAACTTGTATCCATTGCAATATTTGCTCATGCAAATTCAAAACAACATGGATTACATTGCTAAGTCAGTTGGTATGTCAGGACAACTTGCAGTTGCCTTACCAAAGGAAACAGGTCGTATGGCCATGGTTGTAGTTGCAACCCTACCTATTGCGATTCTCTATCCATTCTTCCAACGCTACTTTGTAAAAGGTTTGACTATCGGTGGTGTTAAAGAATAGGGAAATTTGAGAAACCTTGTTTCTCCCCTAGCCCTGATTTTTCTAGTTAAGAAAAATCAACAATCTCAACTTGTTAATAACTTTAAAAATAAAAAAAGGAGTTTTTATAATGAAAAACTGGAAAAAATATGCTTTTGCATCTGCTAGCCTTGTAGCTTTAGCTGCTAGCCTTGCTGCTTGTGGAAACCTTAAAGGAAACAGCCAAAAAGCTGCTGACTCAGCATCAGGTGATAAACCTGTTATCAAAATGTACCAAATCGGTGACAAACCAGATAACTTGGATGAATTGCTAGAAAATGCAAACAAAATCATCGAAGAAAAAGTTGGTGCTAAATTGGATATCCAATACCTTGGTTGGGGTGACTACGGTAAGAAAATGTCAGTTATCACTTCATCAGGTGAAAACTATGATATCGCATTTGCAGATAACTACGTCGTAAACGCTCAAAAAGGTGCTTATGCTGACTTGACAGAATTGTACAAGAAAGAAGGAGCTGACCTTTACAAAGCACTTGACCCAGCTTACATCAAAGGTAACACTGTAAACGGTAAAATCTATTCAGTTCCAGTTGCGGCTAACGTTGCGTCTTCACAAAACTTCGCCTTCAACGGCCCACTTCTTGAAAAATATGGAATCGATATCTCAGGTGTAACTTCATACGAAACACTTGAACCAGTATTGAAACAAATCAAAGAAAAAGCTCCAGATGTAATGCCATTTGCTGTTGGTAAAAACTTTATCCCATCAGAAAACTTTGACTACCCAGTTGCAAACGGACTTCCATTCGTCATCGACCTTGAAGGCGACACTACTAAGATCGTAAACCGTTACGAAGTTCCTCGTTTCGTAGAACACTTGAAGACTCTTCACAAATTCTATGAAGCAGGATATATTCCAAAAGACGTAGCAACTAGCGATACTTCATATGACCTTACTCAAGATACTTGGTTTGTTCGTGAAGAGACAGTAGGACCAGCTGACTACGGTAGTAGCTTGCTTTCTCGTGTTGCTAACAGAGACATCCAAATCAAACCATTTACTAACTTCATCAAGAAAAACCAAACAACTCAAGTTGCAAACTTTGTAATCTCAAACAACTCTAAGAACAAAGAAAAAGCAATGGAAGTGTTGAACCTCTTGAACACTAACCCAGAACTCTTGAACGGACTTGTTTATGGACCAGAAGGCAAGAACTGGGAAAAAGTTGCAGGTAAAGAAAACCGTGTTAAAGTCCTTGATGGATACAAAGGAAACACTCACATGTCAGGATGGAACACTGGTAACAACTGGATCCTTTACATTAACGAAAACGTTACAGATGAACAAATTGCACAATCTAAGAAAGACTTGGAAACTGCAAAAGAATCTCCAGCGCTTGGATTCATCTTCAACACTGACAACGTGAAATCTGAAATCTCAGCTATCACTAACACTATGCAACAATTCGATACAGCTATCAACACTGGTACTGTAGACCCAGAAAAAGCTATTCCAGAATTGATGGAAAAACTTAAATCTGAAGGTGCTTACCAAAAAGTATTGGATGAAATGCAAAAACAATACGACGAATTCTTGAAAAACAAATAATCTCAAGAACAATTGATTTCGTGTATTCATTCCTAAAAGATGCGATCACTGCCTTGTCTGGATTTTTCCAGACGGGGTGGTGATTCTTTTTAGAGTACATACATATAATTATCTGCATTTTGAACCCAGGCATTTGCCTTACAAGTATCGTTGGTAATAAGTATATGAAAAAATACCATCTATTCTTTAAAATCAGCGCAATCTTATCCTACTTATTTTTTGTATATGGGCTTTCTCAGTTGACTCTTGTTATCCAAAAATATTGGCAATTTTCTTCTCAAATTGGCAATTTTTTCTGGATTCGAAATCTTATCAGTCTTGTCTTTATTGGCCTCATGATTTGGATTTTAGCCAAGGCAGGATATGGCTACCTTTTTGTTATTCCAAAGAAAAAATGGCTATGGTATACAGTTTTGACGGTTTTCGTAACTGTACTTTACATATCTTTTAATTTTCAAACGGCAAGACATGTACAGTCAACCTCTGAAGGCTGGGCTGTACTAATCGGCTATAGTGAGACAAATTTTGCCGAATTGGGTCTCTACCTGACTTTATTTTTCCTAGGCCCTCTGATGGAAGAGTTGATCTATAGGGGTTTGTTCCAACACGCCTTCTTTAAAGATTCGAAGCTTGGACTTGACCTGATTCTTCCTTCGGTTTTGTTTGCTCTTCCTCACTTTTCTAGCTTTCCAAATTTCTTAGATATTCTTGTTTTTTCGACATTTGGAGTATGTTGTGCTGGATTAACTCGTTATACCAAGAGTATCTATCCTAGCTATGCAGTCCATGTTACTAATAATATTGTAGCAACCTTGCCATTTTTGTTAACTTTTCTTCACCGAATATTTAGTTGAAACAAGATCTGAAAATGGTCTTGTTTTCAATTTTCGGTCAAATAAATTGCATTCGCTTTCCTGGGAGAGTATACTGTTATAGTTGAATGAAAAATTCTGATAATTTAATCTTAGAAAAGAGAAGCAAATGTCAAAAGATATTCGAGTTTTACTTTACTATAAATATGTTCCAATCGAAAACGCGGAACAATTTGCTACAGACCACTTGGCTTTCTGTAAGTCTATCGGCCTCAAGGGTCGTATCTTAGTCGCTGACGAAGGGATCAACGGAACCGTTTCTGGAGACTACGAAACAACGCAAAAATACATGGACTACGTTCATAGCCTTCCAGATATGGAAGACCTCTGGTTCAAGATTGACGAGGAAAGTGAGCAAGCCTTCAAGAAGATGTTTGTTCGCTACAAAAAGGAAATCGTCCACCTTGGTTTAGAGGATGATAACTTTGATAACGACATCAATCCTCTTGAAACAACAGGTGCTTACTTGTCACCACAAGAATTTAAAGAGGCCCTCCTAGATGAAGATACAGTGGTCCTTGATACTCGTAATGACTATGAGTACGACCTTGGTCACTTCCGTGGGGCTATCCGTCCTGACATCCGCAACTTCCGTGAATTACCACAATGGGTTCGTGATAACAAGGAAAAGTTCATGGACAAGCGCGTCGTAGTTTACTGTACAGGTGGAGTCCGTTGTGAGAAATTCTCAGGTTGGATGGTACGTGAAGGCTACAAAGATGTCGGTCAATTACACGGAGGAATTGCGACTTATGGGAAAGATCCAGAAGTTCAAGGGGAACTTTGGGATGGGAAAATGTATGTCTTTGACGAGCGTATCGCAGTCGATGTCAACCATGTCAATCCAACCATTGTAGGGAAAGACTGGTTTGATGGAACACCATGTGAACGCTATGTCAACTGTGGCAATCCATTCTGTAACCGCCGTATCTTGGCATCAGAAGACAACGAAGACAAATATCTCCGTGGTTGCTCACACGAGTGCCGTGTTCACCCACGTAATCGCTATGTTTTAGAACATGAATTGACGCAAGATCAAGTTATCGAGCGTTTAGCAGCGATTGGTGAGAACCTAGATTATTCTGAAGTCGTATAATAGTATCAACAGTCCTGACGGGCTGTTTTTCTATGCTTTTGACCAAAAAATCTTAAATTTGTTTCTGCATCTTTCAGGAAAATGGTGTATACTATATGTAAACGATTTCAAAGGAGACCATTTATGGTGAAAACATTTTTTATTCCAAATAAACAAAGTATTTTAGGACAACAGGAGATTTTAACAGCTAAGTCAGTCTTAGCCCTAGTAGATGGCTTAGAGTCACATAGTTACGATGCTGTCTATCTTCGTCAACCCCTCAATCGCCTTGAGTATATCGAGTGTGCTGTTGTGGGAAAGTCTCAATTTCTCTTTAAAGTTCGTTATGTAGATGCTCAAAAAGGCTATCAAGTGATCATTCCTGACTTAATTACAAGAGCTGACTGGGTTATTGTAGAAGCTCTCTTGCAAGCCTTGTCTAGCAAGGTTGGTGAATCTGTTGAAGGATTGTCAGGCTTTGATTTGGAAGACTATTTCCAAGAAACTGTTAAAAACTATCTAGCTGATAAGGATGCCCGTTTGGCCTTCTGCCAAGGAATTCTATCAACTATTTACTTTGATAAGAAGGACTTAGAAAGTTTCCTAGAAGAAGATGGACTGGCACGTTTTGAAGAGTTGGTTAAGAAGGTTCAAGGGTCAGATGCCTACCCTGCAAGTGCGAAATTCTACCCAGATAGTGAAGGTAAGATTCACGGCATCTATCACCTGGCTCAGGGGGTTAAGACCATTTTGCCAAAGGGTCCTGTTGTTCCTGTGACTTATGTTGAGCAGTTGGCTGGTAAGGACCTTGTATGGGAGATTGACCTGGTGAAAATCTCTGGAGATGGTTCAAAACCAGAAGACTATGAAGCGGTAGCTAGATTAGATTACAAAGCCTTCTTAGAAGCTCTTCCAAAAGAACTTTATCAGGACTTGGATTCCAACCAAATAGTGGTAGGACCTGTTTTAGGGGAAGATTTTGAGAACTTAGTAAAAGGTAACTAGAGGCATAAATGAAAGATATTGGTTTTAAATAATGTGAAAAGGCAGATCGTTTGATCTGCTTTTTGTGTACACAAAAAAATCCTGTCAGAGTGACAGGATTTTATCTTACATAAAAGCTAGGATTCGGAGATAGTCAGAAATCAGTGCCATTTCTGCTAGGAAAAAGAGAAATAGGACGCTTCCGTTGACGAGGACTGCGAAGAGAAGACGGTAGAAAGGATCAGTTTTACTATCCTTACTCGGTCTTGAGATGATGTAGAGGTTGCCAAGTAGGACCATACCAATACTAATGAGACAGAGAAGAGCCGCAAAGCGTAGGCCATTAAAGAAGGCAAAGAAGCTAGCGACGCCTGTCAGTAGGATAGGAAGGGCGAAGAGTCTGCCATACTCTTGAAAGGCTCTTTCAAGTGTCCAATCACTGTCCTGGTCGACAAAGCGTTTGACTACAAATCCACCCATGAGGATAGAAAAGAAGAAGAGACTTGTCGCTACCAAAATGGAGAAGACAGAAAAGAGATTGAGAGATGGGAATTGTTCCACGAAGTCAGCATCGATACTTGCCATGCGGCCGTAGTAGCTATGTTTGGCGTGGTAAACAGTAAAGAGAAAACTCGTAGCAGAAAAGAGGGCCAGTAGCACAAAGGCGGTGTAACTATTTTTTTTATCTGTATCAAAACGAGCTGTTGGCTCTTTAAGAGCACCTTGTAACCAGACCCAAAAATCAGCCAATTCTTCTTTGAAGATTGCAGTTTTTGTAGGGACAGGATCTGGGACAAATGGACTTTCCAAAGATTTGCTAGGCTGAGGTGCTTCCTTAACTGGTTTTTCTGCTTGGTCTGTCTTTGTTGCCAGTTCTTCTTGTTCTTCAGTCTCTACAGGTTCTTCTGACTTGTCTGTCTTTGCAACGATTTCTTCGTGTTCGTCACTCTCTACTTTCTCTAGGTCAGCTTCTTGTTCTTCAGGATTGGCTTGAAGGCTTTCTTCAACCACTGGCAACTCTTCTTTTTCTTTTAACTCTTCTTGGGGAATGACTGGGTCAGATGGGTTATCTTTTTTCTCATTGTTGGCTGTTTTCTCGAAATCAGCACTTTCAAACCATTCTTGAGTCATGATGGGACCTCCTTTTTATTTCTTGTTTGAGTAGTAATGATTAACTATTATTAATGACCTCTCGAATTGGGTGAGCGATCCGGTTCGTCTGGAATGTTGATATCTTGACCTGCCTTTGCGACGAGGAGATCTTGCGTATCTTTTTTCTCTACTTTGTAAGGATTGGAGAATTCTTCGTCAGTATTTACATGATTTCCCTGGACAGGATTCACTCCTTCTCGAGTTCGATGATAAATAGCTCCGTATTCTGATGAGAGATTGAGATTGATTCGTTCAAGCTCTTTTCGGGACAACATGAGTATGATGTCATTTTCTGCCTCGAATTCTACCTTACCGTGCACTTGGATGTCGTCAGCAGAGATATGTTCATGTTCTGCTTGGATACGGCTATCTGTTAGACTTGTTTCAAATACATTGACAATTCCAGTTGTGGTCAGTTGGCTATTTTTTATTTCGCTATTAGTGATCCGAAGAAGATAGCCATTTGACTGAATCTTGGCGTTGCTGAGTTTTGCATTGGCAATGGAAAGGACACCATGGTCGACCTGGGCTGTTAGGTTTTTTAACTCTCTTCCTTTCGGTAGTGATAGAACGACTTCATCATTACGTCTAGAGACTCCGCTTGCGATAAATAGAATACCCTCGATACTAGAACCTACAGAACGACGTGTAGTTGACTTGGTGTCAGAAATCTCAAGAGTTTTTTCTTTGATAAAATGTTGGAGATTTTCTTTTTCAGAGATGGTCGGGTGATACTGGATGTGGATCTTATCATCTTTTGACTCCGTAATGACGAGCGAATGTTCTGTTAGTGACATGTTAAGATTTTCAATATCTTGATCAAAAACGAGCTCTTCCATTCGACTTTCAAATACTGGATTTTGAGACATTGCAAGGAGGCTTCTGACACCATCTGTTTGGATACCGATGATCATCATGGAAAAACCAATGATACTGGTAACAACACCAAAGATAAGAAATCCTTTTGTCCATTTACGCATGTCTTTCACCTCTCTTTCTTCTATTAAGAATCCATTGGATAAGTCGAAGGACTAGTAATCCAAAGAAACGTGCTACATAGGACGTTGCCAGCAGAACTAAAGATGAAGCTCCAATAGCTAGTAAACCTCCACCAAAAATCAGTACAAAAGCAGGTGTCGATTCAGCCATGACGTAGAAGCTTTCAAATAGGAGAACGCCTCCTAGGATTAGTCCAGCTACTGATACAGCAAAGAAGGCTATAAGTACGCTGACAGCAGCGATAAAAATCCCGATGATAGCCATGAGAAGAGCAATTCCGACTGGAATTCCGATAGGAGCTGCAAGAAGGGCTAGTAGAGCGATACGTAAAATATGGCGGTCGTTCTTGCTGGAATTTTCTTCGTTGATTTTCTTATCAAGAAGTGTAGTCAGGACATCATGGGCAGCTTCTTTTGGACTTCCCAGGCTAGCGATAAGCTCCTCCTCACCTTCTGGACCCGCATCCTCAAAGAGTTCTTTGAAGTAATCCATGGCTTCAATGCGATCAGATTGAGGAAGCTTCATCAGATAGGCTTCAAGCTGATTCAAATATTCAGTTCTTGTCATGGCGAATGCTCCCTTCTATGATGCCATTGATAGTGTCAGTGTAGAGTGTCCATTCTTCTCGAAGGACAAAGAGTTGCTCCTCTCCAATCTCTGTCAAGGAGTAGTATTTGCGCATCCGACCTTGGTATTCGCGAGAGTATGTAGTCAGATAGCGGTTGGTATCCAGTTTTTTCAAGATGGGGTAGAGGGTGGATTCCTTGATTTTGGCAATGAGTTTAATGGTTTGGCTAATCTCATAACCATAGGAATCCCCTTGTTCTAGGATGGCCAGGATTAGAAATTCAATCAAGGCCGATGATGTTGGAAAATACATGGGGCACCTCCTTTTTTAGTATGTAAAAATTTTATATATAATTATTCTACACATACATCATACATCTAAATGTAAGCCCTGTCAAGTAATATGTGTAAAATTTTTATATATAAAAAATCTTCTAGCAAAAACTAGAAGATTGGAGGAAATTCTGAGAAGTTTATCTGAATTTTATCATAGATTTCTCATACTTAATTTTCTTATCCAAAAGTTTCAATAAAGGAGTTACATATTCAGGATTTTGAAACTTAGGACCAAAAATGACCTCCTCAATTTTAATTGGATTTTCCCGTTCTATATAAAGTTTACCTACTCCAGAGGTTTTGTCAATTTTGATTTCCTTATTACTTGAGTCTAGATTAGCATAGCGTAAGATACGCAGTTCATTCTCATATTTATAATCTACAGATTTAAACAAGTAACGAATTTCTTCGATACAGTTGGAGATGGCTTTATAGAAAGGATCTTCTGAATTTTTATAGTCTGGTAATTCTGATTTTAACTCTCCTAACAATTTTTTTAATCGCGTTACTTCTGCACTGGTGAATAGTTCAGTTTCTTCGATGTCGAATTGGTCATTAACATAAGCTACGCGATATAAATAATCCATATCATTCTTCGATGTAGAATGTTTGTCTTCATAATTTTGTGCACTTTCATTGCCTCTAGTTGACTTCTCTTTGTCGGATTCATTTAGAGAGTTATCGTTTTGGATTCCAACACTTGATTTCATTTTATAACCGATTTGTTGATACCAAGGAAGGTCACTAAGTGAATGATAACGAGCAAAATCATTCTCCTTTAGTACAATACAGACCCCTTCTGCATTATTTCCATATTGCGACCACATAGCTAGATCATCTGTTTTGCTAGTGAAACTCATTAAAAACCAAGAGCTAGGTTCCAAAGGATTGCGTTTTTCTAATTTTAAAACATTTTCTAGAATAACACCTTCTTCAGGATCGTTCATGTAGTTGGCGTTATTCAGGCGTGTTTTTCCTAAGCTGGAGAATGGAGGTTTATCCTCTTTTCCTAGTATGCTTTGGAGTGCTTCTCCTGAAGTATAGTGACCGAATTTTAGTTTCCTATTTTTGTCTTCAACCTTCAATCCAAGCTCATACTTAATTTGTTGGACAAGCGTATAAATTTTAATTAGCTTATTGATTTTTTTTGAGTCTTCTCCGTAATCATCTATCCAGGTTTTTAAAATATCATATTTTGTATTGGAGATGTTAACACGTTTCAAGGTGCGAATAAGCAAATCTTTCTCTTTTTCATCTTTCCCTTCTTCAGTAGATGAATCAAAACAAAGTTTATCCAGAGCTTTTACGATATTATTAGTAGTGGAAATCGGAACTTGATCTCGCTTAAATTGTTCTTCGTTTTCGAGTATCTCGATTAGCATATTTAAAATTTTAATACTCGGAATAGATTCCAAGGACTGATAGATATCGTTTAGGAGATTTGATTTATCTATCTGATTATTTTTTACCAAATCCATCCGAGCTGTAAGATATTGAACAGTAATTTCTTCAGACTGTACGAATCTATTGTGTAATCTTTTTAGTTTGTCTATGATTTCAAGTTTTTCATCTTCGTTTTGTTGTTTGGTGATAATTTTGGTAAGAACTTCGGCGTAACATAAAGTGATATCTTCATTTTTTTCAAAATTATAAGCTATTTTCTTTAATTTAGAAGCGATATTATTCAATTTATCTAAGTTGGTTTGTTTAAGTGACAAACTGAATAAGGCTATAGCATACCGTAACGCAATATCTTGAGGTTCATTGAATTTTTTGTAAATATCTTTAATTTTCTGAGTAGTTTCAGCAATTTCTTCAGCTTTAGTCTGTTTAGTTGATAGATTGACTAAAGCGGTAGTATACTGTAAAGCAATGTCTTCAGAATGTTTGAACTGCTCAAACATTTGTTTGACTGAATTCACAGTTTTACCTAGTTCTTCTACATTTATTTGTTTAGCTGACAAATTGACTAAAGCCATAGCATATTGTAAAGCAATGTCTTCAGAATGTTGAAACTTTAAGGTTAATCTTTCTAGTTCAGATATAGTTTCTTTACGCTCCTTGATATCATTTTGCATGTTTGAAAGATTGTATAAAATCATGGCATATCGTAAAGCAATATCCTCAGACTGCTTAAACTGCTCAAACATTTGTTTGACTGAATTCACAGTCTTGCCTAGTTCTTCTACATTTATTTGTTCAGCTGACAAATTGACTAAAGCCATAGCATACTGTAAAGCAATATCTTCAGAATGTTTAAACTGCTCAAACATTTGTTTGACTAAATTGGCGATATTTCCTAGTTCTTCTACATTTAATTGTTCAGTTGCCAAATTGACTAAAGCCATAGCATATCGTAAAGCAATGTCTTCAGAATGTTGAAACTTTAAGGTTAATCTTTCTAGTTCAGATATAGTTTCTATACGCTCTTTGATATCATTTTGTAGATTTGAGTGATTGAATAAAGCGTTAGCATACTGTAAAACAATGTCTTCAGAATGTTGAAACTTCAAGGTTAAACTCTCTAGTTCAGATATAGTTTCTATACGCTCTTTGATGTCATTTTGTCGGTTTGAAAGATTGAATAAGGCCATAGCATACCGTAACGCAATATCTTTAGAATGTTGAAATTTTAGGGATAAGATTTCTAATTCTGATATGGTTTCTTTACGCTCCTTGATATCATTTTGCCCGTTTGAAAGATTGTATAAAACCATAGCGTATCGCAACGCAATGTCTTCTGATTCAGGATATTGTTCATAAATTATTCTTGCTTTTTCTGCTAGAGCTTCACAGGCAGTCTTATCTGTCACCTCGGCTGATAAGTCAACGAGTTTATCTAACTCTGCTAAACTTTGATCCAAATTGTATTTCTGTTCATCCATTCTATGTACCTCGCTTGAAATAGTAGCTATCTTATAAACTAATGTATTTTTCGTATGATAATTAGTTTCTACATATTTTATTATATCAAAAACTATATCTTTCTCCCAGTATATGTATGATGATTTTTAGATATATACTTATACAAAAAACCAGACTCAGTCTGGCTTTCAAAGTATATTTATTTGTGGCAAATTCTAAAAACTTTTTTTAGAGTATTTTCTCAGTTTTATCCACTATAAAGAGGGCGACCGTCATGATGACATCAATGATGAGGAGAGCCAGTACGGCTGGGATCCAAGAATGGAACATGTCAAAACTATAGCCAAACAAGGTAGGACCGATGGCTGCTAAAATGTAGCCTCCGGTCTGGGCAAGTCCAGATAATTGGGCAGTTTTTTCAGGCGAGCTGGTTTTGATGGAGAAACAAACCATGAGATAAGGAAAGAAAGCGCTACAAGCAGTACCAATCAAAAGATGGGCAACTAGCCAATAGACGAAACTTGTGCTTGGGTAGAGAAGCATAGCAATTCCTAGCATCCCAGCTAGGGAGAGGACAGCCAGCATGATTTGACGGTGACGATTGGACAAACGAGTTGTTAAACTTGGAATGGTCATCGAGAAGGGGATACTGATCAGTGAAAAGATAGAAGCTAGAAGACCAGCGTCCGTGTGAGACAGTCCTGCACCGGTGGCCATGGTTGGTAACCAAGTCATGCTAGTATAAAAGAGGAGGGATTGAAGTCCACCAAAAACGATGATGGCCCAGACATTTTTATTTTTTAAGATATTCTCTTTCTCTTGTTTTTTCTCATGTCCTTCTAGAAAATGATTGTGACCATGGTTGGGCAACCAGACCACTAAAGTTAGTAGGCAGACCAAGGATAGAAATAGAATTAAGCCTTTCCAAGATGTCGCCTGAGTAATGGGGACAGAGAAATAGGAAGCAAGAGCTGTTGCGATTCCCATGGAAGTCACATATACTGTTGTCAGGAGGCTAATCTTTTGTGGGTAGTTGGCCTGAATGGCGCTAGGAAGGAGTACGTTAAAGATAGCAATACTTGCTCCGATGAGTAGGGTTCCCAGATAAAGCAATGGGAGATTGAAGATACGAATGACTGAACCTATGGTCAATACGATAAGGCTATAGGTAAAAAGGTGCTCGAGTCCAATCTTTTGAGCTAAACGAGTCGCAAAAGAGGAGAAGAGGGCAAACATCAAGAGAGGAAGGCTGGTCAAAACACCAAGTGAGCTGACCTCAACTCCTAAACCTTGAGCTATGTCACCTAAAATAGTTGGCAAAGCTGTGAAAGGAGCTCTTAAGACCGCTCCGATTAAGATAATTCCTAGAATAAAAAAGAGTGAACGTTTTTTCATGTGAACCTCTCTAAGATGATTTTGATAACAGCTTATTTTAAGTTTTTTTTCAAGAGATGTCAAGCTAGAGTAGGGAGATTCGGTTTTTACTTGAGCTAAATAACAGTAAAGAAGGATGAGTTGTTTACTAGTTTTTTTCTGGGATTCAAATAAAAATAGGAAAGTCGGAAAATTTGTGATAAAATAGTGGAAGAAAATCTATACATTGGAGAAAAACTGTGTCTGAAAATCGGAAATTTAGTGTCTTGATGTCAGTCTATATCAAAGAAAATCCTACTTTTTTGGAAGAAGCGGTAGAGAGTATCTTACATCAAACGCTCAAACCTAGCGAAGTGGTTATCGTCGAAGACGGTCCATTGACACCTGAACTCTATCAAGTTTTGGAAAAATTGACAGCACAGTCAAGTATTCCAATTAAACGCTGTTCACTTGAACAAAACCGTGGACTGGGATTAGCGCTTCAGTATGGCGTCTTACAGTGCCAATATGACGTCATTGCTCGTATGGATACGGATGATATTGCTGTCGAAGACCGTTTCGAACAACAGTTTGACTTGATGGAAAAGGAAAACTTGGACTTGCTGGGAGGTCATATCGCAGAATTCATTGACCAACCTGATGAAATAGCGTCCTATCGTCGCGTTCCTATCAATCACGAAGAGATAGTCGCCTACCAACGCATGAGAAGTGCCTTCAATCACATGACGGTCATGTTCAAAAAAGAGATGGTTTTAAAAGCAGGCAACTATGAAGATGGTCTTTATATGGAAGATGACCTGCTTTGGCTCAATATGATTAGCGCTGGTGCTCGGACTGGAAATGTGGATCAAATTCTTTGTAAGGTGCGCGTGGGAGCAGGAATGTTTGAACGCCGTGGAGGTCTTCGCTATCTCAAACTCTATCGCCAAGCACGCCAAAGAATGCACGCACGTGGACAGATTTCTTATGGCGAATATCTGAAAAGTGTTTTAATCCAAGTTGTCGTTGCTCTATGTCCGGGATTTGTGCGACAGTTTATATTTTTAAAGCTATTGAGAAAAAGCAAATAGCTCATCAGTTTAAAAAAATATCTTGTAATTATATCTTGTAATTACTAGAAAATGTGATTTTGTGTAGGAGGATACCATTCACATGAACAAAAAAATGACAGATTATGTAATTGATCTGGTTGAAGTACTAAATAAACAACAAAAACAAGTCTTTTGGGGTATTTTTGATGCTACCAGCATGATTTCCTCTATCATTGTTTCTTATATTTTATTTTATGGATTGATCAATCCAGCACCTGTGGACTATGTCATCTATACTAGCTTGACCTTCTTGTTCTATCAGATTATGATTGGATTTTGGGGGCTCAATGCCAGCATCAGTCGCTATAGCAAAATCACAGACTTTATGAAGATATTCATCGGAGTAAGTATCAGCAGTGTCTTGTCTTATCTTATTTGCTACGCCTTCTTGCCACTTTTCTCTGTGCGTTTCATTGTCCTCTTTATCTTGCTCAGCACCTTCTTGATCTTACTTCCTCGTATCACTTGGCAGTTGATCTATTCTAGACGTAAAAAGGGTGATGGAGAAGGGGAACACCGTCGTACCTTCTTGATTGGTGCTGGGGACGGTGGAGCTCTCTTTATGAACAGCTACCAACATCCTACGAGTGATCTTGAGTTAGTCGGTATTTTGGATAATGATGAAAAGAAAAAAGGTCAGAAGCTCGGTGGTATTCCAGTTTTAGGTTCCTATGATCAGTTGCCAGAATTGGCCAAACGTCATCAGATTGAGAAAGTCATTGTTGCGATCCCTTCCCTTGATCCGTCAGAATATGAGCGCATCTTGAAAATGTGTAACCAACTTGGCTTGAAGTGTTATAAGATGCCCAAGATTGAGTCGGTTGTCCAAGGTATCCATCCGCAAGTGGGTGGCTTCCAAAAGATTGATATTACGGACCTTTTGGGACGTAAAGAAATTAAACTTGATGAGTCACGCCTAGGATCAGAAATTACTGGTAAAACTATCCTGGTGACAGGTGCAGGAGGCTCCATCGGTTCTGAAATTTGTCGTCAGGTTAGTCGCTTCAATCCAGAGCGCGTAGTCCTTTTGGGGCACGGGGAAAATTCGATTTATCTGATTTATCATGAATTGATTCGTAGCTTTCAAGGAATTGACTATGTTCCTGTGATTGCAGATATTCAAGACTATGATCGCTTACTTCAAGTATTTGAGAAGTATGAACCAGCTATTGTTTACCACGCTGCTGCCCATAAGCACGTGCCGATGATGGAACGTAATCCCAAAGAAGCCTTTAAAAATAACATCCTAGGAACTTATAATGTTGCCAAGGCAGTTGATGCTGCTAAGGTGCCGAAGATGGTTATGATTTCGACAGATAAGGCTGTTAATCCACCGAACGTTATGGGAGCTACCAAACGTGTGGCAGAGTTGATTGTTACAGGATTCAACCAACGTAGCCAGTCTACCTATTGTGCGGTTCGTTTTGGGAATGTTCTTGGTAGTCGTGGTAGTGTGATTCCAGTCTTTGAGCGTCAGATTGCAGAGGGTGGCCCGGTGACCGTAACAGACTTCCGTATGACTCGTTACTTTATGACCATTCCAGAAGCTAGTCGTTTGGTTATCCATGCAGGAGCTTATGCCAAAGATGGAGAAGTCTTCATCCTTGATATGGGTCAACCTGTTAAGATTTATGATTTGGCCAAGAAAATGGTTCTTCTCAGTGGGCGTACTGAAAATGAAATTCCGATTGTAGAAGTGGGGATCCGTCCAGGTGAAAAACTCTATGAGGAGTTGCTAGTATCAACCGAATTAGTGGATAATCAAGTCATGGATAAGATTTTTGTGGGCAAGGTTAATGTCATGCCACTTGAAGTCATCGATCAAAAGATTGAAGAATTCCGTGCCTTGCGAGGTTCTGAGTTGAAGCAAGCCATTATCGGTTTTGCCAATGAAACAACTCACACTGATTAAAAACAAAACTAAGGTATTATCTCTGGAACTCTTTTTGATAGGAGGGAAGGGATAGTATCTTTTTTTCTAGATTTGGAGAGATTTTCAGAGTTTTTTGAACAAACTTGTTATTAGTGAACAGATATGATAAACTATAGTAAATAAAAAAATTAGGGAGTAACTTATGATTAACGCATATAAAAGTTTTTTTAAAGGTTATGTAGATTTCACAGGCCGTTCAACACGTTCAGAGTATTGGTGGATTTGGCTAACAAACATACTACTTCTTATCCCTCTTTATTCAGCATACTTTAATGCTATATTTAGCGAAGGAGAAGAGGGTGCTTTTCTTGCCTTGGGTGGACTCGCTATTGTCTATATGATTTTCGGTCTTGCCCTAATCTTACCTATGTTAGCTTTGACAGTTCGCCGTCTCCGTGATGCTGGTTTTCACTGGGCTCTGATTTTTGTACATTTTATTCCCGTGGTTGGAGGAATTGCTTTACTAGTCTTGTTAGCTATGCCAAGCAAGGAAGTAGAGGTAGTAACCCTTAATAAAGCTGAAGAAGTTGAAGTTGAAGAACTTGTGGAAGTTTCACCTTTCGAAGAACCAGACAACAAATAGGATAGTCAAACTTTACCATCTATTTAGCTGACTAGTATTCTTCCTACGATTAGATAAACCACTAACACTCCCATATCCATTTGTGGATTGAGGAGTGTTTTATTTGTAAATATTTGTGATTTCTAGCAGTATCTGATAGACTAAAATATACAACTAAATAATTAGGAGTAACTTATGATTCGGGCATATAAAAATTTCTTTAAAGGCTATGCAGATTTTACAGGTCGTTCAACACGTTCAGACTTTTGGTGGGTTTGGCTGATGAATAGTATTTTGTTCCTCCCCCTTTATATATTCTATTTTCAAATGGCATTGAAGGATTCCCGAGAAACAGATCCTATTTTAGGAGTAGCAATCATAAGTGTTTATATGATTTTAGCTATAGTGTTATTTACACCAAGCCTTGCTGTAAAAGTTCGCCGTTTGCGTGATGCAGGTCTTCACTGGGCCTTCATCTTCCTTCACTTCGTTCCAATGGGTGGTATCGCTCTTTTGGTCTTGCTAGCTATGCCCACTAAGGAAGTAGAAATAGTCACTATCGATAGATCTAAAGAAGTTGAAGCCGAAGAAGTTTCCCCTTTTGAATAATGTAACCAATGTGAGGAAAGGCATTTTTCCTAGTCAAGTACAGATAAAAAGACTCCCAAGTCTAGGATGCTAGATTTGGGAGTCTTTTGCTTAATCTTTCTTCTGTAAATGCCTTAAAATATCCTCTGTTTGGTGAGCAATCCAGTCAGGGTCATAGCTCATGAGGTCTTTCTCTTCACCGAATCCCCAAGTTACTGCTAGTTTTTTAAGGCCCGTTTCTTGGGCACCAATCATATCAAACTTGGTATCTCCGATAATAACGACCGTTTCAGGAGCTAGATGATGGGTTTCCAGAGCCTGACGAATGACATCTGCCTTGTGCAAGGCTTGAGGACTTGAACCATAGATGCCATCAAAGAAGTGGTCAATCTCAAAATTACTAGTCATATCGAGAGCGGTTGGTGTATTCTTCGTAGTGGTGATATAGAGAGGATATTGTTCAGCTAGTTCTATGAGTAAATCTTTGATATGAGGATAAAGCTGTGCTTCGTAAACACCCTTTTCCTTATAGTAGGAGCGATAAAGCTGGATAGCTTGTTCAATCTGCTCAGGTGGTAAGCAAGTGGCAAAGCTGGTTTCTAGCGGAGGACCCATAAAACCACGAATAGTCTTGGCATCAGGACTTGTCACTCCCAGTTGCTCAAAGGTATAGGTGAAACCATTGTGAATGCCGATAGAACTGTCCACGAGTGTTCCATCTAAATCGAAAAAAATAGCAGAAATTGATGACATATACTCTCCTAGTTATTTTGAAATTATTCGCCGAAGATTTCTTTTTGAAGGCGACGGCCTGTCGGTGTGGCAGCAAGGCCTCCCTCAGCTGTTTCACGGAAGGCAGTTGGCAGGCTAGAACCTACTTGATACATGGCGTCAATGACCTCATCAACTGGGATTTTTGATTCAATACCAGCCAGAGCCATATCGGCTGCGATGAAGGCAAAGCTTGCTCCCATAGCGTTACGCTTGACACAAGGAACTTCAACTAAACCTGCAACTGGGTCACAAATGAGACCGAGCATATTTTTAATGACAAAAGCCAAGGCCTGGCTCGCTTGATAAGGTGTTCCGCCTGCAGCTAGAGTTAGGGCAGCGGCACTCATGGCTGAAGCTGAACCGACTTCGGCCTGGCAGCCACCTTCGGCTCCCGAGATAGAAGCGTTATTAGCAATGACGAGCCCAAAAGCACCGGCAGCAAAGAGAAAGTCTAGTTGTTGTTCATGCGTTAAATCTAACTTTTGAATAGCAGATGTGAGAACGGCTGGAAGACAGCCGGCACTACCAGCGGTAGGAGTTGCACAAACGAGCCCCATCTTGGCGTTGTGTTCATTAACGGCGATAGCATTCCGAGCAGCAGACAAGACAGTTAAGTCTGATAAGGTCTTTCCTTTTTTGATGTAGTGGTCTAGTTTGGCAGCATCTCCACCTGTTAAGCCACTACGAGATTTCTTCTCGCTAAGTCCGAGTTCTACAGAAGCTTTCATGACTTCAAGGTTGCGTTCCATGAGAAGGAGAACTTCTTCGCGTTCACGACCAGTCAATTCAAACTCAGTCCTAATCATGAGCTCAGCGACATTTCCTTGAAAATCTAAGTCGGCTTGTTGGACTAATTCTTTGATAGAATAAAACATAGTTCCTCCTATTGAAAGAAATTGACATTGTGCAGATGAGGAATTTTACGAATTTCTTCGATAGATTCGTCACAGTTGCGACTATCAACTTCGATAATCATAATGGCTTTCTCACCAGCCTTTTCTCGGGTCACATTCATCTGAGCGATGTTGATATCAAAGCGAGAGAGAGCTTCTGTCACGTGAGCAATCATACCAGGAACATCCTGATGGACAATGATGATAGTAGGAGTATTCATATTAAGGGATACCGCAAAACCATTGAGCTCTGTCACCTGGATATTACCACCACCGATTGAAATTCCTGTTACACTGATAGTCTTACGATCATTCTTCACAGTGATTTTCGTAGTGTTTGGATGAGGTGCGTTGCTATCTTTTTGGATAGTCCAGACGATTTTGATGCCACGCTTGTGGGCGATTTCTAAACTGTTAGGGATTTCTGGATCATCTGTATCCATTCCTAAGATTCCAGCTACAAGGGCAAGGTCTGTCCCGTGTCCACGATAGGTTTTTGCAAAAGAGTTAAAAAGTTGGAATTCGACCTCGGTAGGAGTATCGTCAAAGATAGATGAGACGATTTTCCCGATTCGAACAGCTCCTGCTGTATGACTACTAGACGGCCCAATCATGACTGGCCCAATAATATCAAAGACAGATTGAAAACGAAGTGATTGCATCTGTTTCCCCTTCAAAAGATTCTTACCTCTATTATATCAAAGATTAGATGCAAGCGCTCAATTCCATTATCAAATATCTAGAATCCCCATAAAGACTATAAAATCAAGCCTTTTGTAACAAAAAAAGGCTATTTAAGTGAAATAAAACATAGTCTTGTAATATTTCTACATAAAAACGTCAAGAAACAGTAATAATAGTAGGGTATGATGGAAATATAAGAAAGAAGGAGAAACTTTTTAAATGAAATCAACTATTAAAACAAAATTTGCAGGATTGGCAGTCGTACTTGCTTTCCTTGCACCATCACTAACTTTTGCGCAAGAGACAACGACTTACACAGTTAAAGCTGGTGACACTCTTTCAGAAATTGCAGAAACACACAACACAACTGTTGAAAAATTGGCTGAATTGAATAATATTGAAAATACTGACCTTATCTTTGTAGACCAAGTCTTGATTATTGATGGTCCAGCTGCTGCAGTAGCTGCAACGACTTCAACAACCTATGAGGCTCCAGCTACAACAGAGGCAACTACTGAAGCTGTAACTTACGAAGCAGAAGCAACTGAAACAACAACTTATGAAGCACCAGCAGCACCAGTTGTGGAAGAAAGCTACACTGCTCCAGCAGCAACAGTAAGCGGATCAGAAGCAGAAGCCAAAGAATGGATCGCTCAAAAAGAATCAGGCGGTAGCTACACAGCTACAAATGGACGTTACATCGGACGTTACCAATTGACAGATTCATACTTGAACGGCGACTACTCAGCAGAAAACCAAGAACGTGTAGCAGATGCCTACGTTGCAGGACGTTACGGTTCATGGACTGCAGCTAAGAACTTCTGGCTTAACAACGGTTGGTATTAAGAACTAACTAGCAGAATAAGATGCAAAAGTCGAGGGATTTCCTCGACTTTTTTATATTTCCTTTGCTTGATAACAGGTCTCTACTTCCTTTTTGAGGTGAGATAGCATTGAGGTTTCATTAGTTAACTCCAGAAGGGAGAAGCCCTTTTGAATAAGATGATCATTACTAGTACAAATACCTATTCGAACATAGGCGATAGCTAAAATATCGTATCTTTTCTTTTTCTTGGCATCCTCTAGTAAGGTGTAGCAGATTTGTTGACAGGTATTTTTATCTTGATTGTACAAGTAAATGGTGGACAGATTGAGTAGGATTGTCATTCGTAATTCATATAAATGTCGATAGTTTTTATATTCTTCCAAGCGCTGCAAGATTTGTTCAGTGATGAGGTGGAGGTGTTCGATGGGAAAGCTAAAAAGTATGGTATTGAGGATTTTTAGGTCACCTTCATACCATGTATCTTGTTTTTCAATTTTTTCCCAAAGCTTTTTGACCGTTTGTTCCACTTGGATTGAAAGCTGTCCTGTTCCATGTTGACGGATATAAATAACAACTTCCAGCATATCTCTGATTTCCTCTATAGGGAGATCGTGATGGACCTTGAGATAGTCTTGGCATGTTTCAAATAAGTTGACTAGACTACTGGTACCAAAGATGGAACTCGTATTGAGATAGGTTTGCATGATTTCTGTTCGCTGGCTTGGCTGATAGAGATGGCAGATGTATTCAAACTCTTCAAAACTCATATTGATTTGACGGAGAAGAAACTCCATGTTTTCATATTTGGGAGTTGCCTTGCCACTTTCAAACTTGGAAAGGCTGGTTCTTGAAAGGCCATTTCCACAGACCTCTTCTTGTGTCAATCCTTTTGACTCACGTATGTCTTTATATACTTTCCCGAAATCATAGCGCATGATTTCCTCCTTTTCGTGAAAAAAGTTAACAGTAAATAGAATTCTATTAAATATATTGTATCATAAGAATATAGAAAGTAAATAAGAGGTATCATGTAGCTAGAAAATAATAGATTGGAGGTTGTTTCAATGCGTAAAAATAAAGATCTATTTCGGGTAATCATTGTCTTTGTGGCAGGGGTTATTTTGATTCTAGCAACCCCAGTGTTATTTAGAGTTGTTATAGAACTACTGTCAAAATAAAATCTGCATTGGTTAGATTCATTAGGATTTAAAATCATTACATGAGAGCTTCTGGATAAATTTAATTTGCTGTAAGATTTGCTTATTTCATCAATTGCTTTTAGTTAGAATCCTGATTTTTAATTTACCATATTTGTATTCACAGAAGTTCTAATCAAGACATTAAAGTGGATATCATGAGAAGAAAATAAGAAAGGTGATTTTATCTATAGTAGGTAGAACCTAAAAAATAAATTATGATTCATTTAAAATTTTATATCAAATCCGTTCTTTGTTCATTGGTATTTTTTATCCTTTTAATTCTTTTTATTAAAAATATATATTACCCTGCTCTAAAGATAACTATTGAAGTTATTATGACGTTTTCGATAGGTAGTCTTTGTTATGCTATTTTTTGTAAAACAAATCGTGCTGCTTTTCTGCCAATTTCGGTTGTTTTATTTTTGCTGACTCTCTATTTGCTGGATGTATAGTGTTTTAGTAGGAACTTTGTCAGTTTGCATTTTTCTCTTGGAGAAATTATGACGATTGAAATTTTAGTGGCATTAAGTGGAGTAAATTTGCTGTCAAGATTTTTCAAAAAAAGAGAAGTCAATAGATTTGCTAGTGGATTATTAAAACGAAAGATAAAATTGGGATATTTAAAATGAAACATTTTTTTGCAGGAATTGGTGAAATTCATTTTTTGTCATTTTTATTATATCTAAGCATGTCTACTAGTCCAATTATTGGACTAGTGATTGGATATACTAAAATAAATCTAATAAATTCTATTATTATAGCTCTTGGTATGATATTGGCATTAATTTTGGTATTATCAAGAGTGTACAGAAAATATTTTTATAGAGACGATGATGACTAAAGTTTTTATCAATAATTGGTTCCATAATATCTATAGGTAATTTATCCACTACAAATATTATAGAGCCCTAAAAAAGAGCAGTTTAAGGCTCTTTTTGTGTGTTTACATTTGATGAGAGATCATTATAAACATTGGTGTTGAGGGCTTACAAGTTTATGGGATTTCGCCATCTAGATTATTAGTTAGACGAATTGGTTGTATCGCTATTAGACTCTGATTGAGAACCTGAAGAATCAGCAGTTTGACCTCCTGTATTAGCGCCATTATCTCCTCCACTGCTAGCACTATCAGTGGAGTATTGGTCCGTTGCAGGTGTTTGGGAATTAGATATTCTTCCATTTATTTCTGGATAGCTTTGAATATAGCTACTATCTTCTGAGCGGCTGGCTTCTAGTCCGGCATCTCTAGTAGTCGTTTCTGTTTGGGTAGTTTTTTCTTCTTCTTTTTTGGTCAAGACTTCAACTTGTTTTTGGAATTTAGAGATTAGTTCTTGAATTGGTTTTATCTTTTCTTCAAGAGCAGCTTGGTCGCTGGCAGAATTAATGTTTTTAATGATGTCTATTATTTTTTGCAAGGAAGTGATGGCTGTCTCAAGTGTTTGTTTATCTTGAAACTGGCTATCAGAATCCTTTATATCTAATTTCAAAGCTTTTTCACTATAATGATTTGTGACTTTATCGGTAGTAGAAGCGAGAAAGTCTGCTAATGTCTTTTTGCCTTCATCAGTAGTTGGTTTTAATTCTTGAATTTTTTTCCAATCTTCTATAATGGTTTCAGAATCAATATTGAAGTCTTTAATGGCGTTTTTTACTTGTTCGACATCTTGTTGATTTTTTTGTTGTTTGATGAGAGCAACGTTCCCTCTCTCTGCTTGGCTTTTTTCTTGATGGAGGACTAAGCCTGTCAAAAGTCCAATACCTGCAATAAGTGTAATAATAAAAATAGTATTTTTTGATTTTAGAATATCTTTGTAGTTGTTCACATTAGTCCTACGCACATGGGATGATGGTGTATATATGGAATCATGTGCGCATTCCTCCTTATTAAAGTATATCATTTTTAGTTGATTTTAAAAATAAGTTTTTAAAGAGAATAGAGATTTAGGAATGAATTGATTTCTTTTGTATCCTGATTTTCATGTATTGACAGAAGAGGTTGATAGATTATCAGCCTCTTCCTTGTCTTCTCTATCTAAGCATGTTATAATGAAAACTGCTCAAACGACCTTCAATCGTGATAGCAAACACGACCTTCAATCGTGAATAAACGAATAGATGGGAGAACTACCATGAGTGATAACTCTAAAACACGTGTTGTCGTGGGGATGAGTGGTGGTGTTGATTCGTCGGTGACGGCTCTCTTGCTCAAGGAGCAGGGCTACGACGTGATCGGTATCTTCATGAAGAACTGGGACGACACAGATGAAAACGGCGTCTGTACGGCGACCGAAGATTACAAGGATGTGGCTGCGGTAGCAGACCAACTTGGCATTCCTTACTACTCTGTCAATTTTGAAAAAGAGTACTGGGACCGCGTTTTTGAGTATTTTCTAGCGGAATACCGTGCAGGGCGCACGCCAAATCCAGATGTTATGTGTAACAAGGAGATCAAGTTCAAGGCCTTTTTGGACTATGCCATGACCTTGGGAGCCGATTATGTAGCGACTGGGCACTATGCCCGTGTGGCGCGTGATGAGGATGGCATCGTTCACATGCTTCGTGGCGTGGACAATGGCAAGGATCAGACCTATTTCCTCAGCCAACTTTCACAAGAACAACTCCAAAAGACTATGTTCCCTTTGGGACATTTGGAAAAACCTGAAGTTCGCAGACTAGCAGAAGAAGCAGGCCTTGCGACTGCTAAGAAGAAAGATTCAACAGGAATTTGCTTTATCGGAGAAAAGAACTTTAAAGAATTTCTCAGCAACTACCTACCAGCCCAGCCTGGTCGAATGATGACTGTGGATGGTCGCGATATGGGTGAGCATGCTGGTCTGATGTACTATACGATCGGTCAGCGTGGCGGACTCGGGATCGGTGGACAACACGGCGGTGATAATGCTCCTTGGTTTGTTGTCGGCAAAGATTTGAGCCAGAACATTCTCTATGTAGGCCAAGGCTTCTACCATGATTCGCTCATGTCGACTAGCTTAGAAGCTAGTCAGGTCCACTTTACTCGTGATATGCCAGAGGAATTTACATTAGAATGTACGGCTAAATTCCGCTACCGTCAGCCTGACTCTAAAGTGACTGTTCATGTCAAAGGAGACAAGGCAGAGGTCATTTTCGCGGAACCGCAACGCGCCATTACACCAGGACAGGCAGTTGTCTTCTACGACGGTGAAGAATGTCTCGGTGGCGGTTTGATTGACAATGCCTACCGTGATGGCAAGGTTTGTCAGTACATTTAAGAGCTTCTAAGAGGAATGAGAATGTTTCAGTTTTTTAAGAAAAAAACGGCTAAAAAAAAAAGTCAATGACTCTCTCAGACTATAAGAAAGCGTATTTGAGGGAGAAAACGACAGAATCGATAGAGGCCTTGTTTAAGGAATTGAAGCAAGCTAAAGTCTGGGTTCCCTTCAATCCTTCTCTGATGGATGGGAGTGACGGACAAGAAGGTGCTCGTCTAAAGCCGGATATTCTGCAAAAGGGAGATGACTACTTTTATCCTTGCTTCTTAGAAATTCAGGACATCCCCAAGGACTATTATGACCGATTTTCTTGGTTGCAGTTACCTCTTGTGGACTGTTTGTTTGCTGCGGAAGGGATGGGGAGTTTTCCTGTGAGAGGGATTGTTCTAGATGCCTTCTCTGACCCAGTTGAGATTGACAAAGGAGCTTTTGAAGTAATTCGCCAATCATAGTACATATAGATTGACAAATTTTCTCAATCTGCTACAATAATAAAAGCAATAGAAATGATGGTCAAAGCTCATGGATGTTGCAGGCTTTTTTGTCCTGCACTTCTTACGAGTTTTGACTGTTTTTGTGTCGTTTAAGGGAAAGGACAAGAATGACTCAGCAAGACTTTCGGACAAAAGTGGGAAATACGGTTTTTGGCGTTCGGGCGACAGCTTTGATTCTTCAAAATGGCAAGATCCTAGTCACCAAAGACAGGGGGAAGTATTACACTATCGGCGGTGCGATTCAAGTCAATGAGAGAACGGAAGACGCGTTAGTCCGTGAAGTGAGGGAAGAACTGGGTGTCAAAGCTCAAGCTGGGCAACTAGCTTTTGTAGTTGAAAATCGTTTTGAACAGGACGGTATTTTCTATCACAACATCGAGTTTCATTATCTAGTGGATTTGCTTGAGGATGCTCCATTGACCATGCAGGAAGATGAGAAAAGGCAGCCCTGTGAATGGATTGATTTGGACCAGCTCCAGAATATCCAGCTCGTTCCAGCTTTTTTAAAAACAGCTTTGCCAGCTTGGGACGGCCAACTAAGACACATTCATTTTGAGGAATAGGAGAGAAAATGACTTATAATTTTACGGAAGAATACGATATTATTGTAATCGGTGCGGGACACGCTGGGGTCGAGGCTTCCTTGGCCGCTAGCCGTATGGGTTGTAAGGTCTTGCTTGCGACCATCAACATTGAAATGCTTGCTTTCATGCCTTGTAATCCGTCTATCGGTGGTTCCGCTAAAGGGATTGTCGTGCGTGAAGTCGACGCTCTCGGTGGAGAAATGGCTAAGACCATTGACAAGACTTATATCCAGATGAAGATGCTTAACACTGGGAAAGGTCCAGCAGTTCGAGCTCTTCGTGCGCAGGCTGACAAGGAGCTTTACTCTAAGGAAATGCGCAAGACGGTTGAAAATCAAGAAAATCTAACCCTTCGTCAAACCATGATTGATGAGATTTTGGTGGAAGATGGCAAGGTTGTCGGTGTTCGTACAGCTACCCATCAGGAATATGCTGCCAAGGCTGTTATCGTGACCACAGGGACAGCCCTCCGTGGGGAAATCATCATCGGAGACCTCAAGTACTCATCAGGTCCAAATCACAGCCTAGCTTCTATTAACCTTGCTGACAACCTCAAGGAACTTGGTCTCGAAATCGGTCGTTTCAAGACAGGAACCCCTCCACGTGTCAAGGCTTCTTCAATCAACTACGATGTGACAGAGATTCAGCCAGGAGACGAAGCGCCAAATCACTTCTCATACACTTCACGTGATGAGGACTATGTCAAAGACCAAGTTCCATGCTGGTTAACCTACACTAATGGTACCAGTCATGAGATTATCCAAAACAATCTCCACCGTGCGCCTATGTTTACAGGTGTGGTCAAGGGGGTAGGACCTCGCTACTGTCCGTCGATTGAGGATAAGATTGTTCGCTTTGCGGATAAGGAACGCCACCAACTCTTCCTAGAACCAGAAGGTCGCAATACAGAGGAAGTTTATGTCCAAGGGCTTTCAACCAGCCTGCCTGAGGATGTGCAACGTGAATTGGTTCATTCTATCAAAGGTTTGGAAAATGCAGAAATGATGCGAACTGGTTATGCTATTGAGTATGACATGGTCTTGCCTCATCAGTTGCGTGCAACTCTAGAGACCAAGAAAATCTCTGGACTTTTCACTGCTGGTCAGACAAATGGAACGTCAGGTTACGAAGAAGCAGCAGGCCAAGGGATTATCGCTGGTATCAATGCGGCTCTGAAAATCCAAGGCAAGCCTGAGTTGATTTTGAAGCGAAGCGACGGTTATATCGGGGTCATGATTGATGACTTGGTGACCAAGGGAACCATTGAACCCTACCGTCTCTTGACCAGTCGTGCTGAATACCGTCTTATTCTCCGCCATGACAATGCTGATATGCGTTTGACAGAGATGGGACGCGAGATTGGCCTTGTGGATGATGAACGCTGGGCTCGTTTTGAAATCAAGAAAAATCAATTTGACAATGAGATGAAGCGCCTAGATAGTATCAAACTCAAGCCAGTCAAGGAAACCAATGCTAAGGTTGAAGCGATGGGCTTTAAACCGTTGACCGATGCAGTGACAGCCAAGGAATTCCTTCGCCGTCCAGAAGTTTCTTACCAAGATGTGGTAGCCTTCATCGAACCAGCTGCAGAGGACTTGGATGACAAGATTATCGAATTGATTGAAACAGAAATCAAGTACGAAGGTTATATTTCCAAAGCCATGGATCAGGTTGCCAAGATGAAACGCATGGAAGAAAAACGTATTCCAGCCAACATCGACTGGGATGACATTGATTCCATTGCGACAGAAGCGCGTCAGAAATTTAAACTCATCAATCCAGAAACCATCGGCCAAGCTAGCCGTATCTCGGGAGTAAACCCAGCAGATATCTCCATTTTGATGGTGTATCTGGAAGGTAAAAATCGTAGTATTTCAAAAAATTTAGAAAAAAAGGCTGACTAAAGACAAAGTGCTGAATTCTCTTTTAGGGAATTCAGTTTTTTTGATAGATTGCTTCTCTTTTTTTCGAATAAAGAGAAAAGGAGAAGAGATGATAACAGTAGAAGAAAAAAATTTTTTAGAAGCCTATAAAAAGGCATCTTATCACCGTTTTTATGAGATTGAACGCTTCGCTAGTCTCTATAAAAAGCTGAATAAATGTCCTCAGCAGGCTGACAAGAACTAGACTTTTTGATATACTAGAACAAATCAAAATCTAGGAGAGAATGAATGAACGTATATGGCAGATTAGAAGACGAACCAACTCCAACTTGGACTGGAAATCAAGAAAATTCAGCTGGGGGAGAGGAGCGAGAAGAGTTTGAAACACGACAATCTGCTCGCTTACCATTGTTTAAAATCTTAATTTGGAGCACTTTAGCGGTACTTGTATCTGTAGTTCTTCCTTTTGTGCTAGGATTGACCAGTCCAGAGCAGGCTCAGGATTTCTATATTGGATGGGCAATGCACCAAGGAGGAGAAATCTACACAGACTATTTTGGAACGAGTGGTCTCCTCTATTATTTCCTACAGTATCTAGCTAAAGGTAGCCTTTTATTTGCGGCCTTTAATTGGCTTGCTTTAGTGGGCGCTGGAATTTTTCTTTTTCGTTCAACCTATGACTTGACGAAAGAGGACGAGCAGTCGCGACAAGTGTTGACGATTTTTTACCTTCTTGCTGGAGGTCTTAGCTTTGGTGGTGGCTATGCCACAATTCTTGCCCTTCCATTTTTATTCTACGCCCTAAACTTAGTCACAACCTATTTTGCAGAATCTAATCATGACAAAGGTTTCTTGCGTATCGGGATGAGTTTGGCTCTAGCATTTTTCTTCGCCCCTCTAGTCACAACTTTATATGCTCTGGTCTTATTCTTTGCTTTGTTAGCCTTTAATATTGGGCGTGGTTACTGGGCTCGCGGCTTTTATCAATTTCTTGCGGTTGGTCTAGGATTTTCACTCTTCTTTTATCCAATCGGTTACTACACAGTTTATAAAGGGAGCTTCGGGAGTGCTATTAGTCAAATTCTCTATCCAATTGATAGTTTGAGTTTTATGTCCAACCCTGGTCTGCTAGATAATCTCCTCTTTTATGGATTATTGGCAATCGGTCTTGGAGGATTGACCCTGGTGTTTGCAGGCTTTTTCCAGTCTAAATCAAGCAAGCAATATGTCTTATCTATATTTGCTGCGCTTGCTCTTGTACTATCACTAGGCTTGGAAATTTTCTCTACTGAACCGATCCATGGAAGTCGTCTAGCTGAGTTGCTTCCTTTCATGTCCATTTTGTTGTTGACTCGAATTCGTGCCAATGATGCAGAGGGAGTGAGTCGTCGTAGAAGATATAGTGAAGCTCCTTCAGTATGGGCAATCTTCCTCAAAGGAAATGCTTACCTGCCTATCTTGGCCCTTGCTTACCTATTCTTGGCACCTTTAGTAGCGCGCTATGTCCTTCACCCAGAACAATATCAAGAACGCGCTCGTATGGAAACTACGGTTAAAGGACAAACACAGGCAACCGATCGTATTTATATATGGGATGATCTTGCTAATGGTTATAAGACTAGTGAACGTTTAGCAGCTAGTCAGTTACTAACACCGAAATTACATACAGCTTTATCTGAAAATCATACCAAGCTTGTAAATGATCTACGTGATAACCAGCCTAAAGTGATTGTGGTCAATACAAAAACAGCTCTCTGGACGGAAGTGGAACAGCTTCTAGCAGAAAGCTACCAACCAGTTCAAAGTGAATTCAAAGACTTTAAACTTTACAAATTAAAATAAAACAATCAATATCTAGTGTAAATTTTATGAAAATAGGAATTTTGACACTAGATATTGATTTTTATTTTTTTAGTGATATAATACTTTTTAGATACTAGTTTTAGAAAAGAGCCTGGAAATGATTGTATTAGAAGAGAAAATAAGCCCTGATCCAACCTTATTCGTTGAAAAGCGCGACGGTAGACGCGTCATTTTTGATGTGGATAAAATTGACAAAGCGCTTCATAAGGCCGCTGAAAAGGTTATGGATGTAACTCCTTTGGTCGAAAAACGTCTAAGTAGTTTGATTGAACGTATTGTAGAAGAGATTCATAGCCGCTTTCCTCAAGGTGTAAAAATCTATGAAATCCAAAATATCGTAGAACACGAGTTGTTGGAAGTTAAAGAATATGCCTTGGCAGAGGAATATATCACCTATCGGACACAAAGGGATTTTGAGCGCTCAAAAGCAACAGATATTAACTTCAGTATCCATAAACTTCTCAACAAAGACCAGGCAGTTGTCAATGAGAATGCTAATAAAGATAGTGATGTTTTTAATACCCAGCGTGATTTGACGGCAGGGATTGTTGGGAAATCAATCGGTCTTCAAATGCTTCCTAAGCACGTAGCTAATGCCCACCAAAAAGGGGATATCCACTATCATGATTTGGACTATAGCCCCTACACCCCTATGACTAACTGCTGTTTGATTGATTTCAAGGGCATGTTGGAAAATGGTTTTAAGATTGGGAATGCTGAGGTAGAGAGTCCCAAGTCTATCCAAACTGCGACAGCGCAGATTTCACAAATCATCGCTAACGTTGCATCAAGTCAGTATGGAGGCTGTTCAGCAGACCGTATCGATGAGGTCTTGGCTCCTTATGCAGAGAAAAATTACCAAAAACACCTCAAAGATGCAGAGGAGTGGGTTTTACCTGACAAGCGTGAGGAGTACGCCTGGAAGAAAACCCAAAAAGATATCTATGATGCCATGCAATCTCTAGAGTATGAAATCAATACTCTCTTCACTTCAAATGGGCAAACACCCTTTACTTCTCTTGGTTTTGGTCTAGGAACCAATCGTTTTGAACGCGAAATTCAAAAGGCTATCTTGAACATTCGAATCAAGGGGTTGGGATCAGAACACCGTACAGCTATCTTCCCTAAATTGATCTTCACTCTTAAAAGAGGACTTAACTTGGAGGAAGGTTCACCGAACTACGACATCAAGCAGTTGGCGCTCGAATGCGCAACTAAGCGCATGTACCCGGATGTCTTGTCTTATGATAAGATTGTCGAGTTGACTGGTTCTTTCAAAGTTCCGATGGGATGCCGTTCATTCCTTCAAGGATGGAAGGATGAAAATGGAGTTGAAGTTAACTCTGGCCGTATGAACCTAGGGGTCGTGACGGTCAATCTGCCTCGTATTGCTCTCGAATCAGAAGGCGACATGAATAAGTTCTGGGAAATTTTCAATGAGCGCATGAACATTGCGGAAGATGCTCTAGTTTATCGTGTCGAAAGAACCAAGGAAGCCACTCCAGCTAATGCACCAATTCTTTATCAATATGGTGCCTTCGGACGTCGTCTTGGGAAGGAAGAAAGTGTTGACGAGCTCTTTAAGAACCGTCGTGCTACTGTTTCGCTTGGCTACATTGGGCTTTATGAAGTAGCGACAGTATTCTTTGGCAATCATTGGGAAAGCAATCCAGAAGCTAAAGAATTCACCCTTGATATCATTCGAGATATGAAACATCGAGTGGAAGAGTGGTCAGACCAATATGGGTATCACTTTTCTATTTATTCAACACCGTCTGAGAGTTTGACGGACCGATTCTGCCGTTTAGATGCTGAGAAATTTGGCTCTATTCCAGATATTACAGATAAAGAATACTACACAAATTCCTTCCATTATGATGTGCGTAAAAATCCAACTCCTTTTGAAAAACTAGATTTTGAAAAGGTTTATCCAGAAGCGGGTGCATCAGGTGGATTCATCCACTACTGTGAGTATCCAGTTCTCCAACAAAATCCAAAGGCCTTGGAAGCTGTTTGGGATTATGCTTATGACCGTGTAGGTTATCTCGGAACCAATACTCCAATTGACCGCTGTTACAAGTGTGATTTTGAAGGAGATTTTGAGCCGACAGAGAGAGGATTTGCTTGTCCTAACTGTGGGAATAATGATCCTAAAACAGTAGATGTTGTTAAACGGACCTGTGGTTATCTTGGGAATCCACAAGCTCGTCCGATGGTTAATGGGCGTCATAAGGAAATTGCTGCGCGTGTGAAACACATGAACGGTTCTACTATCAAAACAGCAGGACATGAAGTAAGAAGTTAGAAAGAAATAGAATGGGAAAATATCAATTAGACGATAAGGGCAAGGCCTTGGTTCAACGGTTCCACGAGAAACATTCAAAAGGTGGAGGCAATAAAAAAGACCGAGTGGCTAGCCTAAGAGAGCAATTTTTAAATAAGAATAAGAAAAAGTGAGAGTCCGCTCTCGCTTTTCTCTTAGTTGGAGGTAAAGATGATACTACGCAGACCAACATTGGCGGATAAGGAAGCTGTTGTAGATATGATAGAGGAGTTTGAAGAGACCCAATCGACCCACAATGGCGGATTTTGGGATATTGAGAATTTCTCTTACGAGGACTGGCTAGAAACTAGCCGAAATAAAGAAATGGGAATAGGATTGCTGGAAAATCGCGTTCCATCAATTCAGTTCGTTTTGTTTGATGAATCAGACCGTGCTTTAGGTTTTTTGAATCTACGGCTGAGACTAAATGAGGGCTTGCTGAATCATGCTGGCCATATTGGCTATTCCATCCGACCGTCTGAAAGAGGCAAGGGTTACGCCAAAGAGTCCCTCCGACAAGGTCTACAAATTGCCAAGAAAAAGAATATCAAACGAGCGCTTGTGACTTGTAGCACGGAAAATCCTGCCAGCCGAGCTGTTATCTTAGCTAATGGTGGGAAGTTAGAGGATGTTCGTAATGGAACGGAACGCTATTGGATAGAGTTGGAGTAGAAGGATGACTTGGAATACACCAAAACCAGGCGAGTGGAAGAGTGAGGAGCTCAGCCAAGGGCGCATCATTGACTATAAGGCTTTTAACTTTGTGGATGGAGAAGGCGTGCGCAACTCCCTTTACGTAGCAGGTTGTATGTTTCACTGCGAGGGCTGTTATAATGTTGCGACCTGGTCCTTTAATGCAGGGATTCCGTACACGCCCGAATTAGAAGAACAAATCATGGCAGATCTGGCCCAACCCTATGTTCAAGGATTGACTTTATTAGGAGGAGAGCCTTTCCTCAATACGGGTATTCTCTTACCTCTCGTCAAACGCATTCGTAAGGAATTGCCAGATAAAGATATCTGGTCTTGGACGGGATACACATGGGAAGAGATGATGCTGGAGACACCTGATAAACTGGAGCTCTTGTCAATGATTGATATTCTTGTCGACGGACGTTATGATAGAAGTAAACGAAATCTCATGCTCCAGTTCCGCGGATCTTCAAACCAAAGAATTATCGATGTGCAAAAATCTCTCCAAAGTGGTCAAGTGGTTATTTGGGACAAGCTTAATGATGGAAAAGAAAGTTACGAGCAGGTGAAAAGAGAATGAATAAAAGAGAGCTTATAAACAGTCTGGTTTCAGAGATAGAGTTAGGGAAAATCAAGACACTTGGTATTTACGGGCATGGAGCATCAGGAAAATCAACGTTTGCTCAAGAATTGTTCCAAGTTTTAGATTCTGAAAATGTAAATTTACTAGAGACAGATCCCTATATTACTTCGGGACGACATTTAGTGGTACCTAAAGAGACACCAGACCAAAAGGTAACAGCATGTTTACCTGTGGCTCATGAACTGGTAAGTTTAGAAAGAGATATTCTTGCTCTGCAAGCGGGTATGGATGTCTTAACAATAGATGAACCTTGGAAGGCTAGTGAGGTCTTATCGGGAGCAAAACCAATTCTGATAGTCGAAGGGATGTCTGTGGGTTTTCTACCCAAGGAACTCTTTGACAAAACTGTCTGTTTCTACACGAATGAAGAGACAGAATTAAAGAGGCGTCTAGCTCGAGATACGACTGTGAGAAATGGCGATGCATCCTTTATATTGGCTAGTCAGCAGATGAGACGAGAGCAGTATCTACGATACTATAAAACAACCGAGTCAATGGCAGATATCTTGGTAGATCAATCAGGAAATCAGTTTATCATCAAATACTGACACTATGTATAGAAGAAAAACTGTAAATTCACTTCCAAGCAGAGGGGGAATTTCGCCATTCATAAAAAGAAAACAGTTTCATCTAAAAAAATAAAAAAATCCTGTCAAATCCCTTGCAATCGCAGGGGCTTTGTGTTATTCTATTATGGTGCTGTAAATTACAGCCTTAGCTTTGATGCAAGAGGTTGCGACACGCTCGGTTGCATTGCCACGCAACGCGCGTCGGTTTTCTTGTGGAGCTAGCCTATTATCTTAAATAGACGAAAAGGAGAAAAAGATGGCAAACAAAAAAATCCGTATCCGTTTGAAAGCTTACGAACACCGTACGCTTGACACAGCGGCTGCTAAAATCGTAGAATCAGCTACTCGCACAGGTGCAGAAGTTGCAGGTCCAATCCCACTTCCAACTGAACGTAGCCTCTACACAATTATTCGTGCGACTCACAAATATAAAGACTCTCGCGAACAATTCGAAATGCGTACACACAAACGTTTGATCGATATCATCAACCCAACTCAAAAAACAGTTGACGCTTTGATGAAATTGGATCTTCCAAGTGGTGTAAACGTAGAAATCAAACTTTAATCTAAAATATAAAAGAGAAGAAGCTGGTGTTTCAATTAAATTGAACACAGACTAAACTCGGTGTGAAAAAGATAAACTTCCTAGTGTCTGCACGACACTGCGTCAGTTTCCTATTTTCACTTCGAGTTTGACGCCCTTTGTATCTTAGACTTGAGCATAAAAAACGCTCGTTAAAAACTTTTTGAATAAAAAATATAGAAAAGGAACTATTTTCTCATGACAAAAGGAATCTTAGGGAAAAAAGTGGGAATGACTCAAATCTTCACTGAAGCTGGCGAATTGATCCCTGTAACAGTTATTGAAGCAACTCCAAACGTTGTTCTTCAAGTTAAAACTGTTGAAACAGACGGATATAACGCTATCCAAGTTGGTTTCGATGATAAACGCGAAGTATTGAGCAACAAACCTGCTAAAGGACATGTAGCGAAAGCTAACACGGCTCCTAAGCGCTTCATTCGTGAATTCAAAAACGTTGAAGGCTTGGAAGTTGGTGCTGAAATCACTGTTGAAACATTCGCAGCTGGAGACGTTGTTGACGTAACTGGTACTTCTAAAGGTAAAGGTTTCCAAGGTGTTATCAAACGCCACGGACAATCACGTGGACCAATGGCTCACGGTTCTCGTTACCACCGTCGTCCAGGTTCTATGGGACCTGTTGCACCTAACCGTGTATTCAAAGGTAAAAACCTTGCAGGACGTATGGGTGGCGACCGTGTAACAATTCAAAACCTTGAAGTTGTACAAGTTGTTCCAGAAAAGAACGTTATCCTTATCAAAGGTAACGTACCAGGTGCTAAGAAATCTCTTATCACTATCAAGTCAGCAGTTAAAGCTGGTAAATAATAAGGAAAGGGGAATACAGTCAAAATGGCAAATGTAACATTATTCGACCAAACTGGTAAACAAGCGGGCGAAGTTGTTCTTAACGATGCAATCTTTGGTATCGAACCAAACCAATCTGTTGTGTTTGATGTGATCATCAGCCAACGCGCTAGCCTTCGTCAAGGAACTCACGCAGTTAAAAACCGCTCAGCTGTTTCAGGTGGCGGACGCAAACCATGGCGTCAAAAAGGAACTGGACGTGCACGTCAAGGTTCTATCCGCTCTCCACAATGGCGTGGTGGTGGAATCGTCTTCGGACCAACTCCACGTAGCTATGCGTACAAACTTCCTCAAAAAGTTCGTCGCCTTGCACTTAAATCTGTTTACTCAGAAAAAGTTGCTGAAAATAAATTTGTAGCCGTTGATTCTCTTGAATTTACAGCTCCAAAAACTGCTGAATTTGCAAAAGTTCTTGCAGCTTTGAGCATCGATTCTAAAGTCCTTGTTATTCTTGAAGAAGGAAACGAATTCGCAGCTCTCTCAGCTCGTAACCTTCCAAACGTGAAAGTTGCGACTGCTACAACTGCAAGTGTTCTTGACATCGCAAATAGTGACAAACTTCTTGTTACTCAAGCAGCTATCTCTAAAATCGAGGAGGTTCTTGCATAATGAATTTGTATGATGTTATCAAAAAACCTGTAATCACTGAAAGCTCAATGGCTCAACTTGAAGCAGGCAAATATGTATTTGAAGTTGACACTCGTGCACACAAACTTTTGATTAAACAAGCTGTTGAAGCTTCATTCGAAGGTGTTAAAGTTGCAAATGTTAACACAATCAACGTAAAACCAAAAGCTAAACGTGTTGGACGTTACACTGGTTTTACTAACAAAACTAAAAAAGCTATCATCACACTTACAGCTGATTCAAAAGCAATCGAGTTGTTCGCTGCTGAAGCTGAATAATCTAAGGAGGAAATATCGTGGGAATTCGTGTTTATAAACCAACAACAAACGGTCGCCGTAATATGACTTCTTTGGATTTCGCTGAAATCACAACAAGCACACCTGAGAAATCTTTGCTTGTTGCTTTGAAGAAACAGGCTGGTCGTAACAACAACGGTCGCATCACTGTTCGTCACCACGGTGGTGGACACAAACGTTTCTACCGTTTGGTTGATTTCAAACGTAACAAAGATAACGTTGAAGCAGTTGTTAAAACTATCGAGTACGATCCAAACCGTTCTGCAAACATCGCTCTTGTACACTACACTGACGGTGTGAAAGCTTACATTATCGCTCCAAAAGGTCTTGAAGTTGGTCAACGTATCGTTTCAGGTCCAGAAGCAGATATCAAAGTCGGAAACGCTCTTCCACTTGCTAACATCCCAGTTGGTACTTTGGTTCACAACATTGAGTTGAAACCAGGTCGTGGTGGTGAATTGGTTCGTGCTGCTGGAGCTTCTGCTCAAGTATTGGGTCAAGAAGGTAAATATGTTCTTGTTCGTCTTCAATCAGGCGAAGTTCGTATGATTCTTGGAACTTGTCGTGCAACAGTTGGTGTTGTCGGAAACGAACAACATGGACTTGTTAACCTTGGTAAAGCAGGACGCAGCCGTTGGAAAGGTATCCGTCCAACAGTTCGTGGTTCTGTAATGAACCCTAACGATCACCCACACGGTGGTGGTGAAGGTAAAGCACCAGTTGGTCGTAAAGCACCATCAACTCCATGGGGCAAACCTGCTCTTGGTCTTAAAACTCGTAACAAGAAAGCGAAATCTGACAAACTTATCGTTCGTCGTCGCAACGAGAAATAATTTAAAACTAGTCGCTTAAGCAACTAGGGCATTCCGCCAGCTCGGTAGCGCTCTTTGAGAGCGCAAGCCGCTGTGGTACAACATTTAAAGGAGAAAAAATAAAAATGGGACGCAGTCTTAAAAAAGGACCTTTCGTCGATGAGCATTTGATGAAAAAAGTTGAAGCTCAAGCTAACGACGAAAAGAAAAAAGTTATTAAAACTTGGTCACGTCGTTCAACGATCTTCCCAAGTTTCATTGGTTATACTATCGCAGTTTATGATGGACGTAAACACGTACCTGTTTACATCCAAGAAGACATGGTAGGTCACAAACTTGGTGAATTTGCACCAACTCGTACTTACAAAGGTCACGCTGCAGACGACAAGAAAACACGTAGAAAATAAGGAGAACATAAATGGCAGAAATTACTTCAGCTAAAGCAATGGCTCGTACAGTACGTGTTTCACCTCGTAAATCACGTCTTGTTCTTGACAATATTCGTGGTAAAAGCGTAGCCGATGCTATTGCAATCTTGACATTCACTCCAAACAAAGCTGCTGAGATCATCTTGAAAGTTTTGAACTCAGCTGTAGCTAACGCTGAAAACAACCTTGGTTTGGATAAAGCTAACTTGGTAGTATCTGAAGCATTCGCAAACGAAGGACCAACTATGAAACGTTTCCGTCCACGTGCGAAAGGTTCAGCTTCACCAATCAACAAACGTACAGCTCACATCACTGTGGCTGTTGCAGAAAAATAAGGAGGTAAAATCGTGGGTCAAAAAGTACATCCAATTGGTATGCGTGTCGGCATCATCCGTGATTGGGATGCCAAATGGTATGCTGAAAAAGAATACGCGGATTACCTTCATGAAGATCTTGCAATCCGTAAATTCGTTCAAAAAGAACTTGCTGACGCAGCAGTTTCAACTATCGAAATTGAACGCGCAGTAAACAAAGTTAACGTTTCACTTCACACTGCTAAACCAGGTATGGTTATCGGTAAAGGTGGTGCTAACGTTGATGCACTCCGTGCAAAACTTAACAAACTGACTGGGAAACAAGTACACATCAACATCATCGAAATCAAACAACCTGATTTGGATGCTCACCTTGTAGGTGAAGGAATTGCTCGTCAATTGGAGCAACGTGTTGCTTTCCGTCGTGCACAAAAACAAGCAATCCAACGTGCAATGCGTGCTGGAGCTAAAGGGATCAAAACTCAAGTATCAGGTCGTTTGAACGGTGCAGATATCGCCCGTGCTGAAGGATACTCTGAAGGAACTGTTCCACTTCACACACTTCGTGCAGATATCGATTACGCTTGGGAAGAAGCAGACACTACATACGGTAAACTTGGTGTTAAAGTATGGATCTACCGTGGTGAAGTTCTTCCAGCTCGTAAAAACACTAAAGGAGGTAAATAACCAATGTTAGTACCTAAACGTGTTAAACACCGTCGTGAATTCCGTGGTAAAATGCGCGGTGAAGCTAAAGGTGGAAAAGAAGTAGCATTCGGTGAATACGGTCTTCAAGCTACAACTAGCCACTGGATCACTAACCGCCAAATCGAAGCTGCTCGTATCGCCATGACTCGTTACATGAAACGTGGTGGTAAAGTTTGGATTAAAATCTTCCCGCACAAATCATACACAGCTAAGGCTATCGGGGTTCGTATGGGATCTGGTAAAGGGGCACCTGAAGGTTGGGTAGCACCAGTTAAACGTGGTAAAGTAATGTTTGAAGTTGCAGGTGTATCTGAAGAGATCGCTCGCGAAGCACTTCGTCTTGCAAGCCACAAATTGCCAGTTAAATGTAAATTCGTAAAACGTGAAGCAGAATAAGGAGAAGGCATGAAACTTAATGAAGTAAAAGAATTTGTTAAAGAACTTCGTGGTCTTTCTCAAGAAGAACTCGCGAAGCGCGAAAACGAATTGAAAAAAGAATTGTTCGAACTTCGTTTCCAAGCTGCTACTGGTCAATTAGAACAAACAGCTCGCTTGAAAGAAGTTAAAAAACAAATCGCTCGTATCAAAACAGTTCAATCTGAAGCGAAATAATAGACTAGGGAAGGAGAAATTTCAATGGAACGCAATAATCGTAAAGTTCTTGTTGGACGTGTTGTATCTGACAAAATGGACAAGACAATCACAGTTGTAGTTGAAACAAAACGTAACCACCCAGTCTATGGTAAACGTATTAACTACTCTAAAAAATACAAAGCTCATGATGAAAACAATGTTGCCAAAGAAGGCGATATCGTACGTATCATGGAAACTCGCCCGCTTTCAGCTACAAAACGTTTCCGTCTTGTAGAAGTTGTTGAAGAAGCGGTCATCATCTAATCAAACCTGAAAGGAGAAAACTGAAATGATTCAAACAGAAACTCGTTTGAAAGTCGCAGACAACAGCGGTGCTCGCGAAATCTTGACTATCAAAGTTCTTGGTGGTTCAGGACGTAAATTTGCAAACATCGGTGATGTTATTGTGGCATCTGTAAAACAAGCTACTCCTGGTGGTGCGGTTAAAAAAGGTGACGTTGTTAAAGCAGTTATCGTTCGTACTAAATCAGGTGCTCGTCGTGCTGATGGTTCATACATCAAGTTTGACGAAAACGCAGCAGTTATCATCCGTGAAGACAAAACTCCTCGCGGAACACGTATCTTTGGTCCAGTTGCACGTGAATTGCGTGAAGGTGGCTTCATGAAGATCGTGTCACTTGCTCCAGAAGTACTTTAATTGGTTGCTCAAAGAAAATTAAAACAAGTCTAGGAAGTAAGACGAAAGCATAACTTAAGTTAGGTGAGTTGAAACTGACGAAGGATTGCTTTGATTTTCGCAGAGCAAAGACAAACAAACTAGTCCCCTGGATTTACCTCCAGGGTGCCCTTATGGGCGTAAGAAAAATCAAGGAGAAACCTAATGTTTGTAAAAAAAGGCGACAAAGTTCGCGTAATCGCTGGTAAAGATAAGGGAACAGAAGCTGTTGTCCTTACTGCCCTTCCAAAAGTAAACAAAGTTATTGTTGAAGGTGTTAACATCGTTAAGAAACACCAACGTCCAACTAACGAGCTTCCTCAAGGTGGTATCATCGAGAAAGAAGCAGCTATCCACGTATCAAACGTTCAAGTTTTGGACAAAAATGGTGTAGCTGGTCGTGTTGGTTACAAATTTGTAGACGGTAAAAAAGTTCGCTACAACAAAAAATCAGGCGAAGTGCTTGATTAATCACGAAGGAAAGGAGAAGTATAATGGCAAATCGTTTAAAAGAAAAATATCTTAATGAAGTAGTTCCTGCTTTGACAGAACAATTCAACTACTCATCAGTGATGGCTGTGCCTAAAGTAGATAAGATCGTTTTGAACATGGGTGTTGGTGAAGCTGTATCAAACGCTAAAAGCCTTGAAAAAGCTGCTGAAGAATTGGCGCTTATCTCAGGTCAAAAACCACTTATCACTAAAGCTAAAAAATCAATCGCCGGCTTCCGTCTTCGTGAAGGTGTTGCGATCGGTGCAAAAGTTACCCTTCGTGGTGAACGTATGTACGAATTCTTGGACAAATTGGTTTCAGTTTCACTTCCACGTGTACGTGACTTCCACGGTGTTCCTACAAAATCATTTGATGGACGCGGAAACTACACTCTTGGTGTGAAAGAACAATTGATCTTCCCAGAAATCAACTTTGATGACGTTGACAAAACTCGTGGTCTTGACATCGTTATCGTAACTACTGCTAACACTGACGAAGAGTCACGTGCATTGCTTACAGGCCTTGGAATGCCTTTTGCAAAATAATATAGGAGGTATAACTAATGGCTAAAAAATCTATGATTGCTAAGAACAAACGCCCAGCGAAGTTCTCTACTCAAGCATACACTCGCTGTGAACGTTGTGGACGTCCACACTCAGTTTACCGCAAGTTTAAACTTTGCCGTGTTTGCTTCCGTGAATTGGCATATAAAGGTCAAATCCCTGGTGTAACAAAAGCATCTTGGTAATATCATGATACAAAGAGCGTAACAACCCCAGCAAAAATAGGAGATTTGGTGCAGGAGCGATGCTCCAAGGCGAATCTATCTTTTTTGCCCAGGTTGTAGCTCGTGTTCAAATGAGATTATCTTGTTTGAATGTGTCAATACTATCTGAGCCCAGCTCAATCATTAACTAGCAAGTGCAACTTGCAAACTACTAGTAAGAGGAGAAAAATAAAATGGTTATGACTGACCCAATCGCAGACTTCCTAACTCGTATTCGTAACGCTAACCAAGCAAAACACGAAGTACTTGAAGTACCTGCATCAAACATCAAAAAAGGGATTGCTGAAATCCTTAAACGCGAAGGTTTTGTTAAGAACGTAGAAATCATCGAAGATGACAAACAAGGCATCATCCGTGTATTCCTTAAATACGGACCAAACGGTGAAAAAGTTATCACTAACTTGAAACGTGTTTCTAAACCAGGACTTCGTGTCTACAAAAAGCGTGAAGATCTTCCAAAAGTACTTAACGGACTTGGAATTGCTATCCTTTCAACTTCAGAAGGTTTGCTTACTGATAAAGAAGCTCGCCAAAAGAACGTTGGTGGAGAAGTTATCGCTTACGTTTGGTAATTGATGATGTGAGAGCGTTAAAAGAATGCAGTGAAAATAGGAAGTTTGTAGCAGGAGCGATGCTCCAAGACAAACTTATCTTTTTCACCAAATTCTTAGCTCGAACTCAAATCAAGATACAAAGTTCTTAGAGCGTGTTCAGTTCAGCTCTTGAACTAAATAAGTATCTTAACCCCGTGAAAACTGGCCGTCATGGCCTGACAATTTAACAGGAGAATAAAAACATGTCACGTATTGGTAATAAAGTTATCGTGTTGCCTGCTGGTGTTGAAATCATCAACAACGACAACGTTGTAACTGTAAAAGGACCTAAAGGAGAACTTACTCGTGAGTTCTCAAAAGATATTGAAATCCGTGTGGAAGGTACTGAAGTAACTCTTCACCGTCCAAACGATTCAAAAGAAATGAAAACTATCCACGGAACTACTCGTGCCCTTTTGAACAACATGGTTGTTGGTGTATCAGAAGGATTCAAGAAACAACTTGAAATGCGTGGGGTTGGTTACCGTGCACAACTTCAAGGAAACAAACTTGTCTTGGCTGTTGGTAAATCTCATCCAGATGAAGTTGAAGCTCCAGAAGGAATTACTTTTGAACTTCCAAACCCAACAAACATTGTTATCAGCGGAATTTCAAAAGAAGTAGTTGGTCAAACAGCTGCTTACGTACGTAGCCTTCGCTCACCAGAACCTTATAAAGGTAAAGGTATCCGTTACGTTGGCGAATACGTTCGTCTTAAAGAAGGTAAAACAGGTAAATAATCTTGAGTGGTTGAGCATCAACCACCAAGCTATTTTCCAACTTTGTGCATAGCACACAATTAAAACTAAAGAGGTGAAAACTGTGATTTCTAAACCAGATAAAAACAAACTCCGCCAAAAACGCCACCGTCGCGTTCGCGGAAAACTCTCTGGAACTGCTGATCGCCCACGTTTGAACGTATTCCGTTCTAATACAGGCATCTACGCTCAAGTTATTGATGACGTAGCGGGTGTAACGCTCGCAAGTGCTTCAACTCTTGACAAAGAAGTTTCAAAAGGAACAAAAACTGAACAAGCCGTTGCTGTCGGTAAACTCGTTGCAGAACGTGCAAACGCTAAAGGTATTTCAGAAGTGGTGTTCGACCGCGGTGGATATCTATATCACGGACGTGTGAAAGCTTTGGCTGATGCAGCTCGTGAAAACGGATTGAAATTCTAATAGGAGGACACTAGAAAATGGCATTTAAAGACAATGCAGTTGAATTTGAAGAACGCGTAGTTGCTGTTAACCGTGTTACTAAAGTTGTTAAAGGTGGACGTCGTCTTCGTTTTGCAGCTCTTGTAGTCGTTGGTGACCACAATGGTCGCGTAGGATTTGGTACTGGTAAAGCTCAAGAAGTTCCAGAAGCAATCCGTAAAGCAGTAGAAGATGCTAAGAAAAACTTGATCGAAGTTCCTATGGTTGGAACAACAATCCCACACGAAGTTCTTTCAGAATTCGGTGGAGCTAAAGTATTGTTGAAACCTGCTGTAGAAGGTTCTGGGGTTGCCGCTGGTGGTGCAGTTCGTGCCGTTATCGAGTTGGCAGGTGTAGCTGATGTTACATCTAAGTCTCTTGGCTCAAATACTCCAATCAACATTGTTCGCGCAACTGTTGAAGGTTTGAAACAATTGAAACGCGCTGAAGAAGTTGCTGCCCTTCGTGGTATTTCAGTTTCTGATTTGGCATAAGAAAGGGGATAAAATGGCTCAAATTAAAATTACTTTGACTAAGTCTCCAATCGGACGCATTCCATCACAACGTAAAACTGTTGTAGCACTTGGACTTGGCAAATTGAACAGCTCTGTTATTAAAGAAGATAACGCTGCAATTCGTGGTATGATCACTGCAGTATCTCACTTGGTAACAGTTGAAGAAGTAAACTAATTAAATGTTAGGGGATGTGCAGTATACCATCCCCTAAAACTAGATATAGTCATCTTTGATGACAAAGGTATAGGCGAGTTGATAGGAGAGACAACCTTTTCTCTCTTATCGGCGCTAGCATTTTACAAAAGAGGAGAAAATATATAATGAAACTTCATGAATTGAAACCTGCAGAAGGTTCTCGTAAAATTCGTAACCGTGTTGGTCGTGGTACTTCATCAGGTAACGGTAAAACATCTGGACGTGGTCAAAAAGGTCAAAAAGCTCGTAGCGGTGGCGGAGTTCGCCTTGGTTTTGAGGGTGGACAAACTCCATTGTTCCGTCGTCTTCCAAAACGTGGATTTACTAACATCAACGCTAAAGAATACGCAATTGTTAACCTTGACCAATTGAACGTCTTTGAAGATGGTGCAGAAGTAACTCCAGTTGTTCTTATCGAAGCAGGAATTGTTAAAGCTGAAAAATCAGGTATCAAAATCCTTGGTAACGGTGAGTTGACTAAGAAATTGTCTGTGAAAGCAGCTAAATTCTCTAAATCAGCTGAAGAAGCTATCACTGCTAAAGGTGGTTCAGTAGAAGTCATCTAAGAGAGGTGACCTATGTTTTTTAAATTATTGAGAGAAGCTCTCAAGGTTAAGCAGGTTCGATCAAAAATTCTTTTTACAATTTTTATCGTTTTGGTCTTTCGTATCGGGACTAGCATTACAGTTCCATGGGTCAATGCCAACAGCTTGAATGCTTTGAGTGGTCTATCTTTTCTAAATATGTTGAGCTTGGTGTCTGGTAATGCCATGAAAAACTTCTCAGTTTTTGCACTTGGTGTTAGTCCATACATTACTGCTTCTATCGTTGTCCAGCTCTTACAAATGGATTTATTACCAAAGTTTGTGGAGTGGGGCAAACAAGGGGAAGTTGGTCGTAGAAAGTTGAATCAAGCAACTCGTTACATTGCCCTTGTACTTGCATTTGTGCAATCTATCGGGATTACAGCTGGTTTTAATGCTTTATCTGGAGCTAAACTCTTGACTGTTCCTCTAACACCACAAGTTTTTCTTGTGATTGGAGGGATCCTAACAGCAGGCAGTATGATTGTTACTTGGTTGGGTGAACAGATTACTGATAAGGGATATGGGAATGGTGTTTCTATGATCATCTTTGCAGGGATTGTTGCTTCAATTCCTGATATGATCAAGGGCATCTATGTCGACTATTTTGTCAACGTACCAAGTGACCGCTTGAACTCATCTCTCATTTTTGTTGCTATCTTAATCGTAGCAGTCTTATTGATTGTTTACTTTACAACTTATGTGCAACAAGCAGAATATAAGATTCCAATTCAGTATACCAAGGTAGCGCAAGGTGCTCCATCTAGTTCATATCTTCCTTTGAAGATTAACCCTGCTGGAGTTATCCCGGTTATCTTTGCAAGTTCCATCACAGCAGCACCAGCAGCAATTTTGCAATTTGTTAGTGCATCTGGACTGGATTGGGCTTGGGTTCGTACAGCTCAGGAGTTGTTGTCGACAACAGCGCCAACAGGTATTGCTCTATATGCTTTGCTGATTATTCTCTTTACATTCTTCTATACCTTTGTACAGATTAATCCTGAGAAAGCAGCAGAGAATTTACAAAAGAGTGGTGCTTACATTCACGGTGTCCGTCCTGGTAAAGGGACTGAAGAATATATGTCAAAACTTCTTCGTCGTCTTGCCACAGTCGGCTCACTCTTCCTTGGTGTGATTTCTATTTTACCGATTGTAGCTAAGGATGTCTTTGGTCTTTCAGAAGTCGTTGCTTTTGGAGGTACCAGTCTCTTGATCATTATCTCAACAGGTATTGAAGGAATCAAACAATTGGAAGGTTATCTATTGAAACGTAAATATGTTGGTTTCATGAATACAACAGAATAATTGTAATAGAAAATAAAATTCACTATTGCTCAGAGAGTGGAGTGTAAAAATCAAAGACCTTGTCAGATTTTTTACTCCTCTCTTCTATTTTGTTCTTAAATAGGAGTTGAAATGAATTTTTGCTTCTATTTAAAAACAAAAAAGGAGTTTGAATCATGAATCTTTTGATTATGGGATTGCCTGGTGCAGGTAAGGGAACACAAGCAGCTAGAATTGTGGAACAATTTCATGTAGCTCATATCTCAACAGGAGATATGTTCCGTGCTGCGATGGCTAACCAAACTGAAATGGGTGTTCTAGCCAAGTCATACATTGATAAGGGTGAGTTGGTTCCAGATGAAGTTACAAACGGAATCGTTAAAGAACGTTTGGCTCAAGGTGACATTAAGGAAAAAGGATTCCTCTTAGACGGTTTCCCTCGTACCATTGAACAAGCTCACGCTTTGGATCAAATTTTGGTAGACCTTGGTCTTGAACTTGAGGGTGTGATCAATATTGAAGTAGATCCATCATGCCTACTTGAACGTTTGAGTGGTCGCATCATTCACCGTGAAACTGGCGAAACTTTCCACAAAGTTTTCAATCCACCAGTTGATTACAAAGAAGAAGACTACTATCAACGTGAAGATGACAAACCAGAGACAGTAAAACGTCGTTTGGATGTCAATATTGCCCAAGGTGAACCGATTATTGCTCACTATCGTGCTAAAGGTTTGGTACATGATATCGAAGGCAATCAAGATATCAATGATGTATTTGCAGATATCGAAAAAGTATTGACAAAATTGAAATAAAAGCGTTTTTCATGCTTGCAAAATGTCTCTACAAATGTTATACTGAGTTAGTCTGACTTATAATTGTTGTCTCTGTGTCTAGAGGCATCAAATCGAAATTTATGGAGGTACTTTTGCGTGGCAAAAGACGATGTGATTGAAGTTGAAGGCAAAGTAGTTGATACCATGCCGAATGCAATGTTTACGGTTGAACTTGAAAATGGACATCAGATTTTAGCAACAGTTTCTGGTAAAATTCGTAAAAACTATATTCGTATTTTAGCGGGAGATCGTGTTACTGTCGAAATGAGTCCATATGACTTGACACGTGGACGTATCACTTACCGCTTTAAATAATCGAAAAACTTGGAGGGATAAGAAATGAAAGTAAGACCATCGGTCAAACCAATTTGCGAATACTGTAAAGTAATTCGTCGTAATGGTCGTGTTATGGTAATTTGCCCAGCAAATCCAAAACACAAACAACGTCAAGGATAAGATAGAAAGGAGAAAACATGGCTCGTATTGCTGGAGTTGACATTCCAAATGACAAACGCGTAGTAATTTCATTGACTTATGTGTACGGTATCGGACTTCCAACATCTAAGAAAATCTTGGCAGCTGCTGGAATTTCAGAAGATGTACGTGTTCGCGATCTTACACCAGATCAAGAAGATGCTATCCGTCGTGAAGTGGATGCAATCAAAGTTGAAGGTGACCTTCGTCGTGAAGTTAACTTGAACATCAAACGTTTGATGGAAATCGGTTCATACCGTGGTATCCGTCACCGTCGTGGACTTCCTGTCCGTGGACAAAACACTAAAAACAACGCTCGCACTCGTAAAGGTAAAGCTGTTGCGATTGCTGGTAAGAAAAAATAATATAGGAGGTAAAAGTCTTGGCTAAACCAACACGTAAACGTCGTGTGAAAAAGAATATCGAATCTGGTATTGCTCATATTCACGCTACATTTAATAACACTATTGTTATGATTACTGATGTGCATGGTAATGCAATTGCTTGGTCATCAGCTGGTGCTCTTGGTTTCAAAGGTTCTCGTAAATCTACACCATTTGCTGCTCAAATGGCTTCAGAAGCTGCTGCTAAATCTGCACAAGAACACGGTCTTAAGTCAGTTGAAGTTACTGTTAAAGGTCCAGGTTCTGGTCGTGAGTCAGCTATTCGTGCTCTTGCTGCCGCTGGTCTTGAAGTAACAGCAATTCGTGATGTGACTCCAGTGCCACACAATGGTGCTCGTCCTCCAAAACGTCGCCGTGTATAATCATAACCTTACACTGCTTTTCGTTTAAGAGGGAGTAACTAAATGATCGAGTTTGAAAAACCAAATATAACAAAAATTGATGAAAATAAAGATTATGGCAAGTTTGTAATCGAACCGCTTGAACGTGGTTACGGTACAACACTTGGTAACTCTCTTCGTCGTGTACTTCTAGCTTCTCTTCCAGGGGCTGCAGTTACATCTATCAATATCGAAGGTGTATTGCATGAATTTGATACAGTTCCGGGTGTTCGCGAAGACGTGATGCAAATCATTCTGAACATCAAAGGTATTGCAGTAAAATCTTATGTTAAAGACGAAAAGATCATTGAACTAGATGTGCAAGGTCCTGCTGAAATTACAGCTGGAGATATCTTGACAGATAGCGACATTGAAATTGTAAATCCAGATCATTATCTCTTTACAATCGGTGAAGGTTCTTCTCTAAGAGCGACAATGACTGTTAACAGTGGTCGTGGATATGTACCTGCTGATGAAAATAAAAAAGATAATGCACCAGTTGGAACACTTGCTGTAGATTCTATTTATACACCAGTTACAAAAGTCAACTATCAAGTTGAACCTGCTCGTGTAGGTAGCAATGATGGTTTCGACAAATTAACCCTTGAAATCTTGACTAATGGAACAATTATTCCAGAAGATGCTTTAGGGCTTTCAGCACGTATCTTGACAGAGCATCTTGATTTGTTTACAAATCTGACAGAGATTGCTAAGTCAGCAGAAGTGATGAAAGAAGCTGATACTGAATCGGACGACCGTATCTTGGAACGTACGATTGAGGAACTTGACTTGTCTGTGCGTTCATACAACTGTTTGAAACGTGCCGGTATCAATACTGTGCATGATTTGACAGAAAAATCTGAAGCTGAGATGATGAAAGTAAGAAATCTTGGACGCAAGAGTTTGGAAGAAGTGAAAGTCAAACTCATTGATTTGGGTCTTGGATTAAAAGATAAATAAAGGAGGAATAAATGGCTTACCGTAAACTAGGACGCACTAGCTCACAACGTAAAGCAATGCTTCGCGATTTGACAACTGACCTTTTGATCAACGAATCAATCGTGACTACTGAAGCTCGTGCTAAAGAAATCCGTAAAACTGTTGAAAAAATGATTACTCTAGGTAAACGTGGTGATTTGCATGCACGTCGTCAAGCAGCTGCTTTTGTACGTAATGAAATCGCATCTGAAAACTATGATGAAGCAACTGATAAGTACACTTCTACTACAGCACTTCAAAAATTGTTCTCAGAAATCGCACCTCGTTATGCTGAGCGTAACGGTGGATACACTCGTATCCTTAAAACTGAACCACGTCGTGGTGATGCAGCGCCAATGGCGATCATCGAATTAGTATAAAATCATCAATTTTGTTGAGTGTTATGATGATGGAGTCTTGTGCTCTTAGTCTAGCTCTGGTCTACCGCTAGGACTTATGTCCTAGCGGGAACACTCATCATAAGATGATAAGGTAGACGCTTGTTTACGAAATTGTTTTTTTCTTAAGAACAATTTCGTAAGCAGGCGTTTTTGAGTATTTTATTAAGAAATATGCTATACTATTGAAAAAGAAAATCAACAATGTTCATTTTTTCAAAAATATTCTATAAAGAACTTATGAGACTAGTGTTTTGTCACTCTCAAATTCTAAGCTAGTGAGTTGACAATAAAAAAATTACCTAGGATAAGATTCTCTAATAGTTTCACCTTGTATAGTTGTTCGCTTTAGGTGATTTAGTTTCTCTGGCCCTTTTTCAGACTATTTTTGTTTGGAATGGATATCGTGATTTATTGGAAACGGAGTTTAATCATGAAGGCTATAATTACAGTTGTGGGTAAAGATAAATCTGGAATTGTTGCAGGTGTTGCGACAAAAATTGCTGAGTTAGGCTTAAATATCGATGATATTTCACAAACAGTTTTAGATGAGTATTTTACCATGATGGCAGTTGTTACCAGTGATGAAAAGCAAGATTTCACTTATCTTAGAAGTGAATTTGAAACATTTGGACAGATTTTGAATGTCAAAATTAATATTCAAAGTGCAGCTATTTTTGATGCTATGTACAATATCTAGGAGGGGTCATGGATATTAGACAAGTTACCGAAACAATCGCTATGATTGAGGAGCAGAATTTTGATATTCGGACAATCACTATGGGTATCTCTCTCTTAGACTGTATTGATCCAGATATCAATCGTGCTGCAGATAAAATATATGAAAAGATTACTAGAAAAGCAGCTAATTTAGTGGCTGTTGGAGATGAAATTGCGGCTGAGTTAGGAATTCCCATTGTAAATAAACGTGTGTCCGTAACTCCAATTTCCTTGATCGGTGCTGCTACAGATGCAAGGGACTATGTTCCATTAGCCAAGGCTTTGGACAGAGCTGCTAAGGAAATTGGTGTTGATTTTATTGGTGGTTTTTCAGCCTTGGTACAAAAGGGTTATCAAAAAGGTGATGAAATCCTTATCAACTCCATTCCTCGTGCTTTGGCAGAAACAGATAAGGTTTGTTCATCGGTAAATATCGGTTCTACCAAATCGGGTATCAATATGACTGCAGTAGCGGATATGGGGCGTATTATCAAGGAGACAGCTTCTCTGTCTGATATGGGTGCTGCTAAATTAGTTGTATTTGCCAACGCGGTAGAGGACAATCCTTTTATGGCAGGTGCTTTCCATGGAGTTGGTGAAGCAGATGTTATCATCAATGTCGGAGTTTCTGGTCCTGGTGTGGTGAAGCGTGCTCTGGAAAAAGTTCGTGGAGAGAGCTTTGACGTTGTAGCAGAAACTGTTAAAAAGACAGCCTTCAAGATTACCCGTATTGGTCAATTAGTCGGTCAGATGGCTAGTGAGCGTCTGGGAGTGGATTTTGGAATTGTCGATCTGAGTTTGGCTCCAACTCCAGCAGTGGGTGATTCTGTAGCTCGTGTTCTTGAAGAAATGGGACTGGAAACAGTTGGGACCCATGGAACGACGGCTGCTTTGGCTCTCTTAAACGACCAAGTTAAGAAGGGCGGAGTTATGGCCTGCAACCAAGTGGGTGGTTTGTCTGGTGCCTTTATCCCTGTTTCTGAGGATGAGGGAATGATTGCTGCTGTGCAAAATGGCTCTCTTAATTTGGAAAAATTAGAAGCTATGACGGCTATCTGTTCAGTTGGTTTGGATATGATTGCCATTCCTGAGGATACACCTGCAGAAACGATTGCTGCGATGATTGCGGATGAAGCTGCTATCGGGGTCATCAATATGAAAACAACAGCTGTACGTATTATTCCAAAAGGAAAAGAAGGCGACATGATTGAGTTTGGCGGGCTTTTAGGAACAGCTCCAGTCATGAAAGTCAACGGTGCATCGTCTGTTGATTTCATTGCACGTGGAGGGCAAATTCCAGCTCCAATCCATAGTTTTAAAAATTAAAAAGAAATTGAATCTGTTTAAGTTGGGTTTAAGAATAGACAGGTATACTATAATCATTAAATAAAGACCTCCTAACTTTTTCATAATAATCTCCTACAAAAGTCACTCCAAAGGGTGACTTTTGTTTTTTCTGATCAGAAATGAGCAGACTTGTACGACCAAATTTGAGAAATTTTTGAAAAAAGATGATGATTTTAGAGTGAAAATATGTCTTTTTATTAGGTAAACATGGGCTAAAACCTTGCTATTATTGGCTTTTTGAAAAATTATGGTATAATAGTAGTAGTTTTAATAGATGGAGTTGAATTTTGAAAAAACGCTTTCGTGTAAAAAAAGAGAAAGATTTTAATGCAATATTTAAAGAAGGGAAGAGTTTTGCTAATCGTAAATTTGTTATTTATCGATTAGAAAATAATGAGCAGCATTTTCGAGTTGGTCTGTCTGTCAGCAAAAAATTGGGAAACGCTGTCATGAGAAATCAGATCAAAAGAAGAATTCGACATATTCTGATTGAACATAAAAATCAGCTGGTTGAAAATGTAGATTTTGTTGTGATTGCTCGAAAAGGTGTTGAAATCTTGGACTACGCGGAAATGGAAAAAAATCTGCTTCACGTATTAAAGTTATCAAAGATTTACCAGGAAGGAATTGGGAGTGAAAAAGAAATTACAGTTGACTAGCTTAATGGTGCTTGCTTTGTTTGTGATGAGCGCCTGCACAGCTAGTGGTACGCCGAGTGAAATTACAGCGGAATCAACAGATTTTTGGAGTAAATTTGTTTATTTTTTTGCTGAAACCATTCGCTTTTTATCATTTGACACAAGTATTGGTCTGGGGATTATATTATTTACCCTTCTGATTAGAACGATTCTTCTACCAGTTTTCCAAATACAAATGGTAGCATCCAGAAAGATGCAAGAAGTACAACCACTGGTTAGGGAGTTGCGAGAACGTTATCCGGGACGGGATATAGAGAGTCGTACTAAACTAGACCAAGAAATGCGTCAGTTATTTAAGCAGCATGGTGTCAAGCAGTCAGCTTCTCTGTGGCCAATCTTAATCCAGATGCCAGTCTTGTTGGCCTTGTTCCAAGCTTTGAGTAGAGTAGAATTTCTAAAAACAGGTCATTTCTTATGGATTAACCTTGGTGGTGTAGATACGACTTTTGTTTTGCCAATTTTGGCGGCTATCTTTACTTTCCTTAGCACTTGGTTATCCAATAAGGCCATGGTTGAGAAAAATGGCGCCATGACAGGAATGATGTATGCAATGCCAGTCATGATTTTCTTCTTTGCCATGTATTCACCAAGTGGGGTTGCCTTATACTGGGCGGTATCCAATGCTTATCAGGTGCTACAAACCTATCTGCTTAACAATCCATTTAAGATTATTGCAGAGCGTGAGGCGGGAGTAAAGGCTCAGAAGGATTTAGAAGGTAAGAAGAGAAAAGCTCTGAAGAAAGCACAGAAAAAGAAAAAGTAAAAGTAAGGAGGAATCTTGTAATGGTATTATTTACAGGTTCAACGGTTGAAGAAGCGATCCAGACGGGATTGAATGAAATGGGAATTCCTAGAATGAAGGCGCATATTAAGGTCGTATCAAGGGAGAAAAAAGGATTCTTTGGCCTTTTTGGGAAGAAACCAGCGCAAGTGGATATCGAAGCTATTAGTGAGACAACTGTCGTTAAGGCGAATCAGCAAGCAGTCAAGGGGGTTCCGAAGGAAGTTAATGCCAAGAATGAACCAGTTAAGACTGTTAGTGAGGCAACCGTAGACTTAGGGCATGTTGTTGAAGCCATTAAGAAAATCGAGGAAGAAGGGCAAGGCATCTCTGATGAGGTTAAGGCTGAAATTCTGAAAAATGAAAAAGAAGCGAGCACGATTCTCCAGGAGACTGGTCATATTGCCATTCTAAAAGATTTACTGCCAGAAGAGCCTAAAGAGCAGGAAGTAGTAGGACAAGAACAGAATGATGATTTAGAAAATCTAGGTTTGAAGATCGAGCCAACCTATGATATTGACCAGGTGGTTGAAGAAGTAACCAACTATGTTCAAGGTATTATTGATGATATGGATGTTGAGGGAGCAATTTCAAGCACTTCAAATCGCCGTTCTATCAATATGCAAATCGATACTAATGAACCAGGTCGTATTATCGGTTACCACGGGAAGGTCTTGAAATCTCTCCAACTTTTAGCACAGAATTATCTCTATAATCGCTATTCAAGAACCTTCTATATTACCATCAATGTTAATGACTATGTAGAGCACCGTGCGGAAGTTTTGCAGAGCTATGCACAAAAATTAGCTACACGTGTCCTAGAAGATGGTCGTAGTCAGGTGACAGATCCAATGTCTAGCAGCGAACGTAAAATTATCCATCGTATTATTTCACGTATGGAAGGTGTCACTAGTTATTCAGAAGGTGATGAACCAAATCGTTACGTTGTGGTTGATACAGAATAAAATAGAAGAGGCTGGGACAAAATTCCTAGCCTCTCAATTGTCTTTGGATTGTCGAGCAAGACGCAGTGGTTGAGTGGGCTCTACTACGCTGATTTCATCAGCTTTTACAGCCCTACTCAACTGTGCGGAGGTGGGACGACGAAATCGAATTCTAACGAATTACCGATTTCTGTCCCACTCTCTTTTGCTAGCTAAAGGAGGTTGATCCTATGTTGAATACAATGAGAGACTATCTAGCTTTCTCTGGTTTGCAGTATCAAAAACCAGAGAAGGCAGGACAAGATGCGGAGAAAATGCTTTATTTGAGGAGTAAGGGACAGGAAGCTAGAAAGACTTTTACAGAACTGGCCAAAGCTTTTCAATCAAGGCATCCAGAATGGATACTGCAAGGAACGAGTCAGTGGATGAATCAAGCCCAACGTTTGCGACCGCATTTCTGGGCCTATTTACAGCGTGAAGGGGAAGTGACAGAGCCTATGTTGGCCCTTCGTTTATATGGAAGCCCTTCTGATTTTGGAGTTTCACTAGAAGTGAGTTTTATCGAACGTAAGAAGGATGAGCGAACATTAGACAAACAAGCCAAGGTCTTAGAAGTTCCAGTGGTAGAAGGGATTTACTATCTAGTCTACTCAGATGGAGAAAGTCAAAAGATGGAGGCTACTGAGGAAAATCGCCAAGTTTTAAGGAAAAAAATCTCCCATCAGGAAGTCCGCAAAGTTTTAGTGAAGGCAGATGTTCCAGTGACTGCAAATTCATCTGAAGAAGATATCGTGGAAAATTTATTGAAATCTTATGATAAAATTCTTCCATTTTATCTAGCTACGAGAAACTAAGCTAATCATTAAAATATCATAAATCATACAGTCCAAGAGTGAACAGTCCGCTGTGTAATTCTTGGTCTTTTTGTTTCCGTTTTCAAAGTATATAATAAACCTACAAAAACAATTAAAAAGGAGAACAATTATGGAAGTCATTTCAAGTGTTCTAAATTGGTTTTCTAGCAATATTTTGCAGAATCCCGCATTTTTCGTAGGTTTATTGGTGCTAATAGGATATGCACTTTTGAAAAAACCTGCTCATGACGTTTTCTCAGGTTTCGTTAAAGCAACAGTAGGGTATATGTTGCTCAACGTGGGTGCTGGTGGTTTGGTTACAACCTTCCGTCCAATCTTGGCAGCCCTTAACTACAAATTCCAAATCGGTGCAGCGGTTATTGACCCTTACTTTGGACTTGCTGCAGCAAACAACAAAATTGCAGCAGAGTTTCCAGATTTCGTTGGAACTGCAACTACAGCTCTCTTGATTGGATTTGGAGTGAATATCTTGCTTGTAGCTCTTCGCAAGATTACGAAAGTAAGAACCCTCTTTATTACTGGTCACATCATGGTACAACAAGCTGCGACTGTATCTCTTATGGTTCTATTCTTAGTTCCACAATTGCGCAATGCTTATGGTACAGCAGCTATTGGTATCATCTGTGGCCTTTACTGGGCAGTTAGTTCAAATATGACTGTTGAGGCAACTCAACGCTTGACTGGTGGCGGCGGATTTGCGATTGGTCACCAACAACAATTTGCAATCTGGTTTGTAGATAAAGTAGCAGGACGCTTTGGTAAGAAAGAAGAAAGCCTAGACAATCTTAAATTGCCTAAATTCCTCTCTATCTTCCACGATACAGTTGTTGCATCTGCTACTTTGATGCTCGTATTCTTCGGAGCCATTCTTTTAATCTTGGGTCCAGACATTATGTCTAATAAAGAAGTCATTACTTCAGGAACTCTATTCAATCCTGCTAAACAAGATTTCTTTATGTACATTATCCAAACAGCCTTCACCTTCTCAGTTTACTTGTTCGTTTTGATGCAAGGTGTCCGCATGTTCGTATCTGAGTTGACAAACGCCTTCCAAGGTATTTCAAACAAATTGTTGCCAGGTTCATTCCCAGCGGTTGACGTTGCAGCTTCTTATGGATTTGGTTCTCCAAACGCTGTTTTGTCTGGATTTGCCTTTGGTTTGATTGGTCAATTGATTACAATTGTCTTGCTCATCGTCTTTAAAAACCCTATCCTTATTATTACAGGATTTGTACCAGTGTTCTTTGATAACGCAGCAATTGCAGTCTACGCTGATAAACGTGGTGGCTGGAAAGCAGCTGTTATCCTGTCCTTCATCTCAGGTGTCCTCCAAGTTGCTCTAGGAGCTCTCTGTGTAGCCCTTCTTGATTTGGCATCTTATGGTGGTTACCATGGAAACATTGACTTTGAATTCCCATGGCTTGGATTTGGATACATCTTCAAATACCTCGGTATTGTCGGTTATGTACTTGTGTGTCTCTTCTTGCTTGTTATTCCTCAACTTCAATTTGCCAAAGCAAAAGATAAAGAAAAATACTACAAGGGTGAAGTTCAAGAAGAAGCTTAGGATCTAGAAAAGGAGAAATAAAATGGTTAAAGTATTAGCAGCGTGCGGAAATGGAATGGGTTCATCTATGGTTATCAAGATGAAGGTTGAAAATGCCCTCCGTAAGCTTAATCAAACAGATTTTACAGTCAATTCATGCAGTGTCGGTGAAGCAAAAGGTTTAGCAGCAGGCTATGACATCGTAATCGCTTCTCTTCATTTGATCCAAGAATTGGAAGGTCGGACTAATGGGAAGTTAATTGGGCTTGACAACTTGATGGATGATAAAGAAATCACTGAAAAACTCAGTCAAGCACTACAGTAAAAGGTTGGAGGGGGCTGGACAGAAACTGAGAGTCATCGTTTCTGTCCTTCTCCCTCTTTAAATAAAGGAGGCAGATATGAATTTAAAACAAGCTTTAATTGAAAATGACTCGATCCGACTAGGTTTAGAAGCTAAAGACTGGAAAGAAGCAGTCAAGGTAGCAGTAGATCCCTTGATTGATAGTGGAGCAATTTTGCCAGAGTATTACGATGCTATCATCGAATCGACTGAAGAGTATGGTCCTTACTATATCTTGATGCCAGGTATGGCTATGCCCCATGCTAGACCTGAAGCTGGAGTGCAAAGAGATGCCTTTTCATTGATTACCTTGCAAAATCCTGTTGTATTTTCAGATGGGAAAGAGGTCTCTGTTTTGTTGGCACTAGCAGCAACAAGCTCAAAAATTCACACAAGTGTAGCCATTCCACAAATCATTGCCTTATTTGAATTAGAAGATTCTATTGCACGTTTACAGGCTTGCCAGACTAAAGAAGATGTCTTGGCGATGATTGAAGAATCTAAAGATAGCCCTTATCTCGAAGGATTGGATTTGGAAAGTTAGAAAGAGGAATAAAGAGATGACAAAAAGAATACCTAATTTACAAGTTGCATTAGACCATTCAGACTTGCAAGGCGCGATTAAAGCAGCTGTTTCTGTTGGTCAGGAAGTAGATATTATCGAAGCTGGAACTGTTTGCTTGCTTCAAGTTGGAAGTGAACTGGTTGAGGTTTTGCGCAGTCTTTTCCCGGATAAAATTATTGTGGCAGACACAAAATGTGCCGATGCTGGTGGAACAGTTGCCAAAAATAATGCCGTTCGTGGAGCAGATTGGATGACTTGTATCTGTTGTGCAACAATCCCTACTATGGAAGCAGCTCTAAAGGCTATCAAGGCTGAACGTGGAGACCGAGGCGAAATCCAGATTGAACTTTATGGCGATTGGACTTTTGAACAAGCTCAGCTTTGGCTAGATGCTGGTATCTCACAAGCTATCTATCACCAATCTCGTGATGCCCTTCTTGCTGGTGAAACTTGGGGTGAAAAAGATCTTAATAAGGTTAAAAAACTCATTGACATGGGCTTCCGTGTGTCTGTAACAGGTGGTCTAGATGTAGATACTCTCAAACTTTTTGAAGGTGTTGATGTCTTTACCTTTATCGCAGGTCGTGGAATTACAGAGGCTGCAGATCCAGCAGGAGCAGCGCGTACCTTCAAGGATGAAATCAAACGAATTTGGGGGTAAACCATGGCACGTCCGATTGGAATTTATGAAAAGGCGACCCCGGCACACTTTACTTGGTTAGAACGTTTAAATTTTGCCAAGGAGTTAGGCTTTGATTTTGTCGAGATGTCTATTGATGAACGTGACGAGCGTTTAGCAAGACTGGACTGGAGCAAGGAAGAACGCTTGGAAGTTGTCAAAGCGATCTATGAAACTGGTGTTCGTATTCCTTCTATCTGTTTTTCAGGTCATCGTCGCTACCCATTGGGATCAAATGATCCAGTTCTAGAGGAAAAATCTCTGAAACTCATGAAAAAATGTATCGAATTAGCCCAAGACTTGGGAGTTCGTACTATTCAATTAGCTGGTTACGACGTCTACTATGAGGAAAAGTCACCCCAGACACGCCAACGTTTTATCAAAAATTTGAGAAAAGCTTGTGACTGGGCTGAAGAAGCTCAGGTGGTACTTGCTATTGAAATTATGGATGATCCTTTCATCAATAGCATCGAAAAATACTTGGCTGTAGAAAAAGAGATTGACTCTCCCTACCTCTTTGTCTACCCAGATATTGGTAATGTGTCTGCATGGCATAATGATGTATACAGTGAATTTTATCTTGGCCATCATGCCATCGCAGCTCTCCATCTCAAGGATACTTATGCAGTGACAGAAAGTTCAAAGGGCCAATTCCGAGATGTACCTTTTGGGCAAGGTTGTGTCAAATGGGAAGAAGCTTTCGATATTTTAAAACAAACTAATTATAATGGACCTTTCCTAATCGAAATGTGGTCTGAAAATTGTGAAACTGTAGAAGAAACACGCGCAGCCATTCAAGAGGCGCAAGCTTTTCTTTATCCACTAATTAAGAAAGCAGGTTTGATGTAAGATGAATCAAGTAATCAATGCTATGCGTAAACGAGTCTGTGATGCCAATCAATCATTGCCAAAACATGGACTTGTCAAATTTACCTGGGGCAATGTATCGGAAGTCAATCGCGAACTCGGTGTCATTGTTATCAAACCATCAGGCGTAGATTATGACGAATTGACCCCTGAAAACATGGTGGTGACTGACCTAGATGGCAAGGTTCTAGAAGGAGATTTGAGACCATCTTCTGATCTTCCAACTCATGTACAATTATATAAAGCTTGGCCAGCCATTGGTAGTGTGGTTCATACCCATTCGACGGAAGCCGTTGGTTGGGCTCAGGCAGGCCGTGATATTCCTTTCTACGGAACAACCCATGCGGATTATTTCTACGGTTCAATCCCTTGCGCCCGTAGTTTGACCAAGGATGAAGTAGAAGTAGCCTATGAAAAAGATACTGGTCTGGTCATCGTGGAAGAGTTTGAACGTCGTGGTCTTAACCCTGTTGAGGTACCAGGGATTGTCGTACGTAATCACGGTCCATTCACCTGGGGCAAAAATCCAGAGAATGCTGTCTATCACTCTGTTGTACTAGAGGAAGTGTCTAAGATGAATCGCTTCACAGAGCAAATCAATCCAAGAGTTGAACCTGCTCCCCAGTACATCCTAGAAAAGCACTACCAACGTAAACATGGACCAAATGCTTATTACGGTCAAAAGAAATAAGAAATTGAATTGAAAAGAGGCTGGGACCTTTCGATCCAAGCCTCGCTTTTGTAGTTGTAAATATCCAGTGTTAAAAATTTACAGCATATAATTGCAAAGTCTTTACGAATGTGATACCATTATAAAGTTGTTTTGGAAGCGATTGACAAATAGAGGAGTATGAATTATGGTTTTAGATAAGGCGAGTTGTGACTTGCTTCAATATTTGATGGATCAAGAAACGTCCAAAACGATTATGACGATTTCGAAAGATCTAGCTCAATCTCGAAGAAAAATCTACTATCACATTGATAAAATCAATGATGCTCTGGATGATGAGAATTTGCACATCATCAGTCTGCCCCGGATTGGTATCCACTTAACCGAGGAACAAAGAGAAGCTTGTCGTCAATTATTAGACGAAGTTGATTCTTATGATTACATCATGAGTGCCAACGAGCGAATGCAGTTGATGCTTCTTCTGATTGGTATTTCCAAAGAGAGAATCACACTTGAAAAACTCATGGAATTAACAGAAGTTTCTCGAAATACAGTCCTTAATGATTTAAATAGCATTCGTTACCAGCTAACCTTGGAGCAGTATCAAGTAACGCTTCAAGTTAGTAAATCTCGAGGCTATTATCTAAATGCGCACCCTCTTAATAAAATCCAATATCTTCAATCCCTTCTCTATCATGTCTTTATGGAAGAAAATCCAGCCTTTGTAGCTATTTTAGAGGAGAAAATCAAGGAGCGATTAGAAGATGAGAAGCTTCTTTCTGATGAAGTCAACCAATTCCTCAAAAAGCAAGTTCCACTGGTTGAGCAAAATTTAGGGAAAAAAATAAACCATCACGAAGTTACCTTTATGTTGCAGGTTCTTCCCTATCTCCTACTAGGGTGTGATACCGTTACTCGTAATCAGGATAAACATCAAGAAATTGATCAAGAATTTTCATTGATTCGAAAGAGGATAGAATATCAGGTGTCTAAGAAACTAGGAGAACGCTTGTTTGAAACATTTGGCATCTCGTTTTCAGAATTAGATACATCTCTCTTGGCCATTCTTTTGTTATCCTATCGAAAAGATCGAGACATCCATGCAGAAAGTAAAGATTTTCAACATTTGAGAATGGCTTTAGAAGAGTTTATTTGGTATTTTGAATCTCAAACCAGAATGGAGATTGAACAGAAAGAAGACTTGTTGAGGAATCTCGTGATTCATTGTAAGGCTCTACTATTTAGAAAAAATTATGGGATCTTCTCAAAAAATCCTTTGACACGTCAGATTCGTTCCAAGTATAGTGAGCTTTTCGTAATCACAAAAAAATGTGCTGAAGTGCTAGAAGAAGCCTGGCAGATTCGATTGACGGATGATGAGATTGCCTATCTGACCATTCACGTTGGAGGATTTTTAAAGTATACTCCATCGATTCAAAACAATACCAAGAAAATTTATATTGTGTGTGATGAAGGAGTGGGCGTTTCTAAACTCTTACTTAAACAATGCCGCTTCTATCTTCCAAATGAACAGATAGGGGCAGTCTTTACCACTGAGCAGTTCAAAAGCGTGGAGGATATTACTCAGGTTGATTTGCTACTTACAACAAACGATGAACTTGAGAGTCGCTTCCCAGTGCTAAAGGTAAATCCTATACTTGAAGCAGAAGATATTTTACGCATGACAGACTTTATGAAAAACAAGGTCCTTCGAAAAGATGGTCGCACTTTTAAGGATAATCTCTCAACCATTATTGCCACCTATATATCTGATAAACACGCTGCAGCAAAATTACAAGAAGAAATTCAACTTTTAATCAACCAAGAATTAGTCATCCAAGCTTTTTTAGATGAATCATAAACATCACAGTCCAATGATGAACACAAGCCTGTGTTTTTCTTGGTCTTTTTTAATATATCGGTCGGTGTTATACTAAGTATGAAATAAATACTTGAACAAAATATGGAGGATTTCAAATGCCAAACGTAAAAGAAATTACAAGAGAATCATGGATTTTAGCTACTTTTCCAGAGTGGGGAACATGGTTGAACGAAGAAATCGAAGAAGAAGTCGTTCCTGAAGGAAACTTTGCCATGTGGTGGTTAGGCAACTGTGGTACTTGGATTAAAACACCAGGTGGTGCTAACGTTGTCATGGACCTTTGGTCAAACCGTGGAAAATCAACTAAAAAAGTGAAAGATATGGTTCGTGGACACCAAATGGCAAATATGGCAGGTGTTCGTAAATTACAACCAAACTTGCGCGTTCAGCCAATGGTTATCGATCCATTTGCTATCAATGAACTTGACTACTACTTGGTTTCACACTTCCACAGTGACCATATCGACCCATATACAGCTGCAGCAATTCTCAACAATCCTAAGTTAGAGCATGTTAAGTTTATCGGACCTTACCATTGTGGACGAATCTGGGAAGGATGGGGGGTTCCAAAAGAACGCATCATCGTTGTCAAACCAGGTGATACTATCGAACTAAAAGATATGAAGATTCATGCAGTAGAATCATTTGACCGTACTTGCTTGGTAACTCTACCAGTAAACGGTGCTGATGAGACAGGTGGTGAACTTGCTGGCTTAGCTGTTACTGATGAAGAAATGGCTCAAAAGGCTGTTAACTATGTCTTTGAAACACCAGGTGGAACCATCTATCATGGTGCAGATTCTCACTTCTCAAACTATTTTGCGAAACATGGCAAAGACTTTAAAATTGATGTTGCTTTGAATAACTATGGTGAAAATCCAGTAGGTATCCAAGATAAAATGACATCTATCGACCTTCTTCGCATGGCAGAAAATCTACGTGCTAAAGTTATTATCCCAGTTCACTATGATATCTGGTCTAACTTCATGGCTTCTACTAATGAAATTCTAGAACTTTGGAAAATGAGAAAAGATCGTTTGCAATACGATTTCCATCCATTTATCTGGGAAGTTGGTGGAAAATACACTTATCCTCAAGACCAACACTTAATAGAATATCATCATCCACGTGGTTTTGATGACTGCTTCGAACAAGACTCAAATATCCAATTCAAAGCCTTGCTTTAATATAAAAATTTTTTCTGGAGGTTATCCGTATGTTGCACGATACGGATAATTTTCATATAATAGTACAAATAGAATATGTGATAGACCTATCACCTCAAAGAGAAAGGAAATTCTATGTCAAATCTATCTGTTAATGCGATTCGTTTTCTAGGTATTGACGCTATCAATAAAGCCAATTCAGGTCACCCAGGGGTAGTCATGGGTGCAGCTCCGATGGCCTACAGTCTTTTTACAAAAAATCTCCGTATCAATCCAGCCCAACCAAACTGGATTAACCGCGACCGTTTTATTCTTTCAGCGGGTCATGGTTCAATGCTCCTCTATGCCCTCCTTCACCTTTCTGGTTTTGAAGATGTGAGTATGGATGAGGTGAAGAACTTCCGTCAATGGGGTTCTAAAACACCAGGTCACCCAGAGTTCGGGCATACAGCAGGAGTTGATGCCACAACAGGTCCTCTAGGACAAGGGATTGCAACTGCGACAGGTTTTGCACAAGCAGAACGTTTCCTTGCAGCTAAGTACAACCGTGAAGGTTATAACATCTTTGACCACTACACTTACGTTATCTGTGGAGATGGTGACTTGATGGAAGGTGTCTCAAGTGAAGCTGCTTCTTATGCAGGCTTGCAAAAGCTTGACAAGTTGGTTGTTCTTTATGATTCAAATGATATCAACTTGGATGGTGAGACAAAAGATTCTTTCACAGAAAGTGTCCGCGATCGTTACAATGCTTATGATTGGCATACAGCCTTGGTAGAAGATGGAACAGACTTAGAAGCTATTCATGCTGCTATCGAAGAAGCTAAGGCTTCAGGAAAACCATCTTTGATCGAAGTGAAAACTGTTATTGGTTATGGTTCTCCAAACAAACAAGGGACTAATGCCGTACACGGTGCTCCTCTTGGAGCGGATGAAACTGTAGCAACTCGCCAGGAACTTGGTTGGAACTATGAACCATTTGAAATCCCAGCGGAAGTTTATGCTGATTTCAAAGAAAATGTTGCAGACCGTGGTGCATCAGCTTATGAAGCATGGACAAAACTGGTCGCAGATTACAAAGAAGCTCACCCAGAACTTGCTGCAGAAGTGGAAGCAATTATCGAAGGACGCGATCCAGTTGAGTTGACTCCAGAAGCCTTCCCAGCTTTAGAAAATGGCTTCTCTCAAGCAACTCGTAACTCAAGCCAAGATGCCTTGAATGTTGTGGCAGCTAAGTTGCCAACCTTCCTTGGTGGATCAGCTGACCTCGCACATTCAAATATGACTTACATCAAAACTGATGGACTTCAAGATGATGCAAATCGCTTGAATCGCAACATCCAGTTTGGTGTTCGTGAATTTGCAATGGGTACTGTCTTGAACGGAATGTCTCTTCACGGTGGACTTCGAGTTTACGGAGGAACTTTCTTCGTATTCTCAGATTACCTGAAAGCAGCAGTTCGTTTGTCAGCTCTACAAGGTCTTCCAGTGACTTATGTCTTCACTCACGATTCAATCGCAGTTGGTGAAGATGGACCAACTCATGAACCTATTGAGCACTTGGCAGGTCTTCGTGCGATTCCAAACCTTAATGTTTTCCGCCCAGCAGATGCGCGTGAAACACAAGCAGCTTGGTATCAAGCAGTTAAAAGCGAGAAAACTCCGACTGTTCTTGTCTTGACTCGTCAAAACTTGACTGTTGAGGAAGGAACAGACTTTGACAAGGTTGCGAAAGGTGCTTATGTCGTTTATGAAAATGCAGCAGACTTCGACACTATCTTGATTGCGACTGGTTCAGAGGTTAATCTTGCTGTTGCAGCTGCTAAAGAATTGGCAAGTCAAGGTAGCAAGGTGCGCGTGGTCAGCATGCCATCTACAGATGTCTTCGATGCGCAAGATGCAGCCTACAAGGAAGAGATTCTACCAAATGCAGTTCGTCGTCGTGTAGCAGTAGAAATGGGAGCAACTCAAAACTGGTACAAATACGTTGGTCTTGATGGAGCGGTTCTTGGTATTGATACTTTTGGAGCTTCTGCCCCAGCACCAAAAGTTTTAGCAGAGTTTGGCTTTACAGTTGAAAACCTTGTAGAACTTGTGAATAACTTGAAATAATCTAGAGGCATATTAAAAAAGTCGAGGTTGGGAAATTTTCGTCCCAGCCTCTTTCTTGATATAAAAGCATGGCCTAATCTTGTAAAAACACGTAAAATTTGTTATAGTAGTTTTATCTGAATTACAAAGGAGTAAAAATAATGGGTGGGAATTTAACATTTTTGATTATGCTTGTCTTGATGTTGGGCTTGATGTTCTTCATGCAACGTTCTCAAAAGAAACAAGCGGAAAAACGTATGGAGAGCCTCAATAAGCTTCAAAAAGGCTACGAAGTAATCACTATCGGTGGTCTCTACGGTACAGTCGACGAAGTAGACACAGAAAACAGAACAATTGTTCTTGATGTTGATGGCGTGTACCTAACCTTCGAACTAGCAGCAATTCGAACTGTTTTGCCAGTCAAAGAAGCTGTGACACCTGAAGGGGCTGTTATTGAAGACAGCAGTGCTATTGAAGAATAAAACGGGGTGGATCACATTCCCGTTTTTCTATAAGTGAGAGGAAGAGTAATGAAAAAAATTGCTTTTGTCTGTCTTGGTAATATTTGCCGTAGTCCTATGGCAGAATTTGTGATGAAATCCCTGACTGATAAATATGAGATTCAAAGTCGAGCAACTTCTTCATGGGAACATGGTAATCCAATCCATAAAGGAACTCAAGGAATCTTCCGAAGTCATGGTGTTCCTTATGATTCTTCAAAAACTTCCCAGCAAATTTCCAAAGAAGATTTTGAGTACTTTGACTATATCATTGGTATGGATGAGTCAAACCTCGCTGATTTATACCAGATGTGTCCACAGGATCAACAGTCTAAGATACAACCGTTTGCATCTGAAAGCGTTCCAGACCCATGGTATACAGGTGATTTTGAAGAAACTTACGATCGGATTTCAACCGGTTGTCGAGCTTGGTTAACTCGCTTAGAAAATGAGAGTGAAAATGGAAAATATAAAGAAACTCTATGAAAAATACAGTGTCTATTTGACACGTCCTCGACTAGAAATCGCGACAGTAATCATCATTGTTGTCTGCGCAGGGTTAGTATTTCTGACAAATCTTCCCAAGCAAGGAGTTCTCAAACTGGATGGGGATACCATTGTTTACGATGGAAGCCTAGTTCGTGGTAAGATGAATGGTCAGGGAACTGTTACCTTTGCAAACGGTGATAGCTATACTGGAGAATTTAGTAATGGAGCCTTCAATGGTAAAGGCACCTACCAAGCCAAAGAAGGCTGGGTATATGAGGGTGATTTTGTAAATGGCCAAGCTGAGGGAAAAGGAAAATTGACTACTGAACAAGAAGTAGTTTATGAGGGAGACTTTAAGCAAGGTTTGTTCCAACAAGCACAGTAACCTCCTCCTAGAAGGAGGTCTTCTTTCAGAATATAAGAAAACGCTTACATGGAAACAAAAGGTATTTCCATCCCCTCTTTACAATTAAGTTTGTGAAAAATAAAACTTTTTTAAAAACATTCACAAACTAGTGGCTCAAAAGCATCTGCAAAAGGGTGTTTGACATCATTTTCACAAACAAACAAAAAAGTTTGTGAAATGATCATGAAACTGTTTACAAATTTTAAAAAAAGAGTTATAATAAACTTGTGAAAAAATTAACAAAGGACTTACAATCCTTGAAAGCTATGGAGGAAAATATGGCTGATAAAAAAACTGTAACACCAGAAGAAAAGAAACTCGCTGCTGAAAAGCATGTCGATGGTTTGGTGCAAAAAGCTTTAGTTGCCCTTGAAGAAATGCGTAAACTCGACCAAGATCAAGTCGATTATATCGTAGCAAAAGCTTCAGTTGCAGCACTTGATGCTCACGGAGAATTGGCTTTACATGCCTTTGAAGAAACAGGACGTGGAGTATTTGAAGACAAAGCAACTAAAAACCTATTTGCTTGTGAGCACGTAGTAAACAACATGCGCCACACTAAAACAGTTGGTGTTATCGAAGAAGATGATGTAACAGGATTGACTCTTATCGCTGAACCAGTTGGTGTTGTTTGTGGTATCACTCCAACAACTAACCCAACTTCAACAGCAATCTTTAAAGCGTTGATTTCATTGAAGACTCGTAATCCTATTGTCTTTGCATTCCACCCATCAGCTCAAGAATCATCAGCTCACGCAGCTCAAATCGTGCGTGATGCAGCGATTAAAGCAGGTGCTCCTGAAAACTGTGTACAGTGGATTACTGAACCATCTATGGAAGCAACTAGTGCGCTTATGAACCACGAAGGTATTGCAACAATCCTTGCAACAGGTGGTAATGCCATGGTTAAAGCGGCTTACTCATGTGGTAAACCAGCTCTTGGGGTAGGTGCCGGTAACGTTCCAGCTTATGTTGAAAAATCAGCTAACATCCGCCAAGCTGCTCACGATATTGTAATGTCTAAATCATTTGACAACGGTATGGTCTGTGCATCTGAACAAGCGGTTATCATTGATAAAGAAATTTATGATGAATTTGTAGCAGAGTTCAAATCTTACCACACTTACTTTGTAAACAAAAAAGAAAAAGCTCTTCTTGAAGAGTTCTGCTTCGGCGTGAAAGCAAACAGCAAAAACTGTGCTGGTGCAAAATTGAACGCTGACATCGTTGGTAAACCAGCAACTTGGATTGCAGAACAAGCAGGATTTACTGTTCCAGAAGGAACAAACATTCTTGCTGCAGAATGTAAAGAAGTTGGTGAAAACGAGCCATTGACTCGTGAAAAATTGTCACCAGTTATCGCAGTTTTGAAATCTGAAAGCCGTGAAGATGGTATTGCTAAAGCTCGTCAAATGGTTGAATTTAACGGACTTGGGCACTCAGCAGCCATCCATACTGCTGATGAAGAATTGACTAAAGAATTTGGTAAAGCTGTTAAAGCTATTCGTGTTATCTGTAACTCACCTTCTACTTTCGGTGGTATCGGGGACGTTTATAATGCCTTCTTGCCATCATTGACACTCGGATGTGGTTCTTACGGACGTAACTCAGTTGGGGATAACGTTAGCGCCATCAACCTCTTGAACATCAAAAAAGTCGGAAGACGGAGAAATAACATGCAGTGGATGAAACTTCCTTCAAAAACATACTTTGAACGTGATTCAATTCAATACCTTCAAAAATGTCGTGACGTTGAGCGTGTCATGATCGTTACTGACCACGCTATGGTAGAGCTTGGCTTCCTTGATCGTATCATCGAACAACTTGACCTTCGTCGCAATAAGGTTGTTTACCAAATCTTTGCAGATGTAGAACCAGATCCAGACATCACAACAGTTGAACGTGGTACTGAGATTATGCGTGCTTTCAAACCAGATACAATCATCGCTCTCGGTGGTGGATCACCAATGGATGCTGCTAAAGTAATGTGGCTCTTCTACGAGCAACCAGAAGTGGACTTCCGTGACCTTGTACAAAAATTCATGGATATCCGTAAACGTGCCTTCAAATTCCCATTGCTTGGTAAGAAGACTAAATTCATTGCTATCCCAACTACATCTGGTACAGGATCTGAAGTAACTCCGTTTGCCGTTATCTCTGATAAAGCAAACAACCGTAAATACCCAATCGCTGACTACTCATTGACACCAACTGTGGCAATCGTAGACCCTGCTTTGGTATTGACAGTTCCTGGATTTGTTGCTGCTGATACTGGTATGGACGTATTGACTCACGCAACTGAAGCTTACGTATCACAAATGGCTAGCGACTACACTGATGGTCTTGCGCTTCAAGCTATCAAACTTGTATTCGAAAATCTTGAAAGCTCAGTTAAGAATGCAGACTTCCACTCACGTGAGAAAATGCATAACGCTTCAACAATCGCTGGTATGGCCTTTGCGAATGCCTTCCTAGGTATTTCTCACTCAATGGCTCACAAGATTGGTGCGCAATTCCACACAGTTCACGGACGTACAAATGCAATCTTGCTTCCATACGTTATCCGTTACAACGGTACTCGCCCAGCTAAGACAGCTACATGGCCTAAGTACAACTACTACCGTGCAGACGAGAAATATCAAGATATCGCTCGTATGCTTGGACTTCCAGCTTCTACACCAGAAGAAGGGGTTGAATCTTTTGCAAAAGCTGTTTACGAACTCGGTGAGCGCGTAGGTATCCAAATGAACTTCAAAGCACAAGGAATCGATGAAAAAGAATGGAAAGAACATTCTCGTGAATTGGCCTTTCTTGCTTATGAAGATCAATGTTCACCAGCTAACCCACGTCTTCCAATGGTTGACCATATGCAAGAAATCATCGAAGATGCTTACTATGGTTACAAAGAAAGACCAGGACGCCGTAAATAATTAATTATCAGCCAAAACCGAGGGGAACCTCGGTTTTTTATGGTTAGAGAGTGTATTTTCATAAAAAATTGCTAGCATGAGAGTCAGATGCAAGGCCAAGTAAAGAAATGAAAATATTACCAAAGCTTGTCAGAAAAACAAGGCCAGCGCTTGCAATTAAACTCAAATAGTTATATAATAGGTTTGTTGAAAGGTGATTTGTAGTGATTCAAGTTACTCTTTTCACAATAAAATTTTCATGATTTTCATAAGGAGGAAATCACTAATGGTAGTTAAAGTTGGTATTAACGGTTTCGGACGTATCGGTCGTCTTGCTTTCCGCCGTATCCAAAACGTAGAAGGTGTTGAAGTTACTCGCATCAACGACCTTACAGATCCAGTTATGCTTGCACACTTGTTGAAATATGACACAACTCAAGGTCGTTTCGACGGAACTGTGGAAGTTAGAGAAGGTGGATTTGAAGTTAACGGTAAATTCATCCGTGTTTCTGCTGAACGTGATCCAGAACAAATCGACTGGGCTAACGACGGTGTAGAAATCGTTCTTGAAGCTACTGGTTTCTTTGCTAAGAAAGCAGCTGCTGAAAAACACTTACACCCAGGTGGAGCTAAGAAAGTTGTTATTACTGCTCCTGGTGGAAACGACGTTAAAACAGTTGTATTCAACACTAACCACGATGTTCTTGATGGTACTGAAACAGTTATCTCAGGTGCTTCATGTACTACAAACTGCTTGGCTCCAATGGCTAAAGCTCTTCAAGACAACTTTGGTGTTGTAGAAGGATTGATGACTACTATCCACGCTTACACTGGTGACCAAATGATCCTTGACGGACCACACCGTGGTGGTGACCTTCGTCGTGCTCGCGCTGGTGCAGCAAACATCGTTCCTAACTCAACTGGTGCTGCTAAAGCTATCGGTCTTGTAATCCCAGAATTGAACGGTAAACTTGACGGATCTGCACAACGCGTTCCAACTCCAACTGGATCAGTTACTGAATTGGTTGCTGTTCTTGAAAAGAACGTTACTGTTGATGAAGTGAACGCAGCTATGAAAGCAGCTTCAAACGAATCATACGGTTACACAGAAGATCCAATCGTATCTTCAGATATCGTAGGTATGTCTTACGGATCATTGTTTGACGCAACTCAAACTAAAGTTCTTGACGTTGACGGTAAACAATTGGTTAAAGTTGTTTCATGGTACGACAACGAAATGTCATACACTGCACAACTTGTACGTACTCTTGAATACTTCGCTAAAATCGCTAAATAATTCTTGAGTTGATAAAAGCAAGGCCAACTGGTCTTGCTTTTTCTTATTTGCTTAGAAATAGAAAAAGAGGCTGGAACAAAATTCCGGCCTCGATAATTATAAGAAATGATTTTTGACGCGTAAACTGATTGAACTTTCAAACTTCTCAAAAGTTCCCTTGACGAAAACTAAATTTTACTATCTATGATCTCTAGTTTTCTGCTGGATTGTTGAAGTCTAGGGAATGAGAAAACCGAGCCTTCGCTTACCGAATACTATTGAATGGACCTTGATTTTAAATGTGCCTCGAAAGAGTCGGACAAGGCATTTAAAGTTAATTTTTCAAGAGTTAAGGGATGTGTGAAGGAAAGTTTATAGGCGTGGAGCATGAGTCTACTTGTTTTTGAATTTGGATTGTAGAGAGGGTCCCCGAGGATTGGATGTCCATGGTGAGATAGGTGGACTCGAATCTGATGAGTACGTCCTGTTTTTAATCTACACTGAACGAGACTGGTTTTGTTTTGAAACAGCTTTAATCGAGTCACATGGGTTTCGGCATACTGACCGTTTTTAGGATCAACAAGACGTTTTCGACGATCATGGCGATCACGACCAATTTTATCACGGAAAACAAGTTCTTTTCTTCCGACCTTACCAGCCACTAGTGCCCAGTACTCTCGAGAGATTTCTTTTTTTTCCAATAAACGATTGAGAATGGGGAGGATGAAGGGATTTTTAGCAAAAAGTACTAAACCACTTGTTTCCATATCTAGTCTATGAACCACATAACAGGTTTGCCCTGTGTAAGCTGACACGTGATTGAGGAGGGCAATCTCATCAGGTTGATTCCCGTGAGTTTTCATCCCCTCAGGTTTGTTGACAACGATTAAATGTTGGTCTTGGTAGACTTCTTGGATAAGATTTGGATCACCCCAAGGGATTTCCTTACTAGGATAATCATCAGAATCAAAAGTTAACTGACATTCATCACCAGGTTTAATAATTTGATGCCAGTGAACTTGTTCTTTGTTGATGAGAATATTCTTTTTTGTCCTCAGAAAATGACGGATTTTTCTCGGAATGAGTAGTTGTTCCTCCAGGAAAAATTTGACGGTCATTTCAGGCAAGGAATCTGGAATAATAAAGGTAAATTTCATACAGATATTGTAACAAAAAATAATCTATTTGGACAGAGAAACTAGCTAAATTCTTGTCTTCCTAAGGGGAAGATGATAAAATAAACGCATGAAATTAGAAAATCTATTTGAAAAATTCCTTTCTTTGTTTAAGAAAGAAGAGAATGAAAGTCCAGAAACAGAAAATGACGACACTTGTAAGGAAGAAAACACGACGAGTAACTTGCGACGGTCGAGAGGAGACCGAAAGAAAGTAGGCCAAGTTGGACCAATTCGCAAATTTTGGCGTCGCTACCATCTGACGAAAATCGTCCTCATCCTAGGACTTAGTGCCAGTTTGTTCGTTGGAGTCTATCTATTTGCCTTGGCTAAATCAACAAATGTTACAGACCTGCAAAATGCTTTAAAAACACGAACTGTGATCTTTGATAGAGAGGAGAATGAAGCAGGGGCCTTATCGGGGCAAAAGGGAACTTATGTTGAGCTTGCTGATATTAGTGAAGATTTACAAAATGCAGTCATCGCAACTGAAGATCGAAGCTTTTATAAAAATGATGGAATTAACTATGCTCGTTTCTTTATGGCAATATTGACAGCAGGGAGATCGGGTGGAGGTTCTACCATTACTCAGCAGTTGGCGAAAAATGCTTATCTTTCACAGGACCAGACTGTGCAGAGAAAGGCAAAAGAATTCTTCCTTGCCTTGGAACTAACCAAAAAATACAGTAAAAAAGAAATTCTAACCATGTATTTGAACAACGCCTACTTTGGTAATGGAGTTTGGGGTGTTGAGGATGCAAGTAAAAAGTATTTTGGGGTTTCAGCTTCACAATTAACTCTCGATGAAGCGGCTACTCTAGCGGGAATGCTTAAAGGACCGGAATTATACAATCCTTTAAGTTCGCTTGAAGATTCTACTAATCGTAGGGATACTGTTTTGCAAAATATGGTTGCAGCTGGGTTTATTGATAAGGATACGGAAACAACATCAGCTAGTGTTGATATGGCTTCTCGGTTGTACGATACTTATGAAGGAAAAATATCAGATTACAGATACCCGTCTTATTTTGACGCGGTTGTCAATGAAGCGGTTGAAAAGTATAACTTAACAGAAGAAGAAATTGTGAACAACGGTTATCGTATATATACGGAGCTAGATCAGAATTACCAGGCAAATATGCAGGTCATTTATGAAAATACCTCTTTGTTCCCAACGGCGGAAGATGGAACGCATGCTGAATCAGGTAGTGTCGCCTTGGAGACTAAAACAGGAGGCGTACGAGGAGTTGTAGGTCGTGTAGCTGGTGATGATAAAACAGGTTTCCGTAATTTTAACTATGCAACTCAGTCAAAAAGAAGTCCAGGATCCACTATTAAACCTTTAGTGGTTTATACGCCAGCGGTTGAAGCAGGTTGGGCCCTAAATAAAGACTTAGATAATCATACTATGCAATATGATGACTATAAAGTAGACAACTATGCGGGGATCAAGACATCAAGGGAAGTGCCGATGTATCAAGCCTTGGCTGAATCTCTAAACTTGCCTGCAGTAGCAACCGTGAAAGAACTGGGTATCGATAAAGCTTTTGAGGCAGGAGAAAAATTCGGCCTCAATATGACTAATGTCGATAGAGTACTAGGAGTCGCCTTGGGTGGAGGTGTGGAAACCAATCCGCTTCAGATGGCTCAGGCATATGCAGCATTTGCAAATGAAGGGTTAATGCCAGAAGCTCACTTTATCACCCGAATCGAAAACGCCAGTGGTCAAGTGATTGCAAGTCATAATAATACTCAAAAACGAGTTATTGACAAGTCAGTTGCCGATAAGATGACTAGTATGATGCTAGGAACCTTTACAAACGGTACAGGGATCAGTTCGTCTCCAGATGATTACGTCATGGCTGGGAAAACAGGAACGACTGAGGCGGCCTTTAACCCAGAATATACAAGTGATCAATGGGTTATTGGCTATACGCCTGATTTAGTGATTAGCCACTGGCTCGGTTTTCCGACTACTGATGAAAATCATTATCTAGCAGGTTCTACTTCAAATGGAGCTGCTCATATCTTTAGAAGTATGGCGGAAACAATCCTACCATATACACCAGGTAGCACCTTTACAGTAGAAAATGCCTATAAGTTAAATGGTATTGCGCCAGAAAATATACGTAAACAAACATCAAATGATACTAGTGCACAGTCGGATGATATATTAGCGGAGATTCGTGGACGAGCACAAAATTTGGTTGATGAAGCAGGAAAAGCAATTTCAGATGCTAAGATTAAAGAAAAAGCACAGACGGTTTGGGATACTATTGTAGACCTTTTCCGCTAATTTATGTAAAAGATGAGGATATAAAAACCTTGTCTTTTTTTATTCCTAGTTTTTACAATAGAGTTAAGAAAGGAATAATAGGAGATGAAATGTCACTTCCTCCTTTTCTAGGTGTATAATATTGTAGAAAAAAGGCAAAAACACTGTTTTTAGAGTACAACTATTCAAAAGTCGCAAGTCTCTCCTCAGGGAGTTAGAGGAAGTATTCAAAGAATGGAGAAAAAAAGTTTGAAAAAGGTGTTGACAAGTATGAAAAAGTCGGTATAATAGTAAGAGTTGAAAAACCCAACTCTGGTCCGTTGGTCAAGGGGTTAAGACACCGCCTTTTCACGGCGGTAACACGGGTTCGAATCCCGTACGGACTATGGTGTATTGCAGATGAAACACTGGATGAAAAAAGTTAAAAAAAGTTTCAAAAAAGTGTTGACAAGCAAATGTGTCTGTGATATACTAATATAGTTGTCACTTGAGAGAGATTGAGTGACAAAGACCTTTGAAAACTGAACAAGACGAACCAATGTGCAGGGCACTACAACAATTGTTGTAGTACTGAACAATGAAAAAAACAATAAATCTGTCAGTGACAGAAATGAGTGAGAACTCAAACTTTTAATGAGAGTTTGATCCTGGCTCAGGACGAACGCTGGCGGCGTGCCTAATACATGCAAGTAGAACGCTGAAGGAGGAGCTTGCTTCTCCGGATGAGTTGCGAACGGGTGAGTAACGCGTAGGTAACCTGCCTGGTAGCGGGGGATAACTATTGGAAACGATAGCTAATACCGCATAAGAGTAGATGTCGCATGACATTTGCTTAAAAGGTGCAATTGCATCACTACCAGATGGACCTGCGTTGTATTAGCTAGTTGGTGGGGTAACGGCTCACCAAGGCAACGATACATAGCCGACCTGAGAGGGTGATCGGCCACACTGGGACTGAGACACGGCCCAGACTCCTACGGGAGGCAGCAGTAGGGAATCTTCGGCAATGGACGGAAGTCTGACCGAGCAACGCCGCGTGAGTGAAGAAGGTTTTCGGATCGTAAAGCTCTGTTGTAAGAGAAGAACGAGTGTGAGAGTGGAAAGTTCACACTGTGACGGTATCTTACCAGAAAGGGACGGCTAACTACGTGCCAGCAGCCGCGGTAATACGTAGGTCCCGAGCGTTGTCCGGATTTATTGGGCGTAAAGCGAGCGCAGGCGGTTAGATAAGTCTGAAGTTAAAGGCTGTGGCTTAACCATAGTACGCTTTGGAAACTGTTTAACTTGAGTGCAAGAGGGGAGAGTGGAATTCCATGTGTAGCGGTGAAATGCGTAGATATATGGAGGAACACCGGTGGCGAAAGCGGCTCTCTGGCTTGTAACTGACGCTGAGGCTCGAAAGCGTGGGGAGCAAACAGGATTAGATACCCTGGTAGTCCACGCCGTAAACGATGAGTGCTAGGTGTTAGACCCTTTCCGGGGTTTAGTGCCGCAGCTAACGCATTAAGCACTCCGCCTGGGGAGTACGACCGCAAGGTTGAAACTCAAAGGAATTGACGGGGGCCCGCACAAGCGGTGGAGCATGTGGTTTAATTCGAAGCAACGCGAAGAACCTTACCAGGTCTTGACATCCCTCTGACCGCTCTAGAGATAGAGCTTTCCTTCGGGACAGAGGTGACAGGTGGTGCATGGTTGTCGTCAGCTCGTGTCGTGAGATGTTGGGTTAAGTCCCGCAACGAGCGCAACCCCTATTGTTAGTTGCCATCATTTAGTTGGGCACTCTAGCGAGACTGCCGGTAATAAACCGGAGGAAGGTGGGGATGACGTCAAATCATCATGCCCCTTATGACCTGGGCTACACACGTGCTACAATGGCTGGTACAACGAGTCGCAAGTCGGTGACGACAAGCTAATCTCTTAAAGCCAGTCTCAGTTCGGATTGTAGGCTGCAACTCGCCTACATGAAGTCGGAATCGCTAGTAATCGCGGATCAGCACGCCGCGGTGAATACGTTCCCGGGCCTTGTACACACCGCCCGTCACACCACGAGAGTTTGTAACACCCGAAGTCGGTGAGGTAACCTTTTAGGAGCCAGCCGCCTAAGGTGGGATAGATGATTGGGGTGAAGTCGTAACAAGGTAGCCGTATCGGAAGGTGCGGCTGGATCACCTCCTTTCTAAGGATAAGGAATGCACATTGGTCTTGTTTAGTCTTGAGAGGTCTTGTGGGGCCTTAGCTCAGCTGGGAGAGCGCCTGCTTTGCACGCAGGAGGTCAGCGGTTCGATCCCGCTAGGCTCCATTGGTGAGAGATCACCAAGTAATGCACATTGAAAATTGAATATCTATATCAAATAGTAACAAGAAAATAAACCGAAAACGCTGTAGTATTAATAAGAGTTTATGACTGAAAGGTCAAAAATAAGGTTAAGTTAATAAGGGCGCACGGTGGATGCCTTGGCACTAGGAGCCGAAGAAGGACGTGACAAACGACGATATGCCTTGGGTAGCTGTAAGTAAGCGATGATCCAGGGATTTCCGAATGGGGGAACCCAACAGGTAATGCCTGTTACCCATATCTGTTAAGGATATGAGGAGGAAGACGCAGTGAACTGAAACATCTAAGTAGCTGCAGGAAGAGAAAGCAAAAGCGATTGCCTTAGTAGCGGCGAGCGAAACGGCAGGAGGGCAAACCGAAGAGTTTACTCTTCGGGGTTGTAGGACTGCAATGTGGACTCAAAGACTATAGAAGAATGATTTGGGAAAATCAGCCAAAGAGAGTGATAGCCTCGTATTTAAAATAGTCTTTGTACCTAGCAGTATCCTGAGTACGGCGGGACACGCGAAATCCCGTCGGAATCTGGGAGGACCATCTCCCAACCCTAAATACTCCCTAGTGACCGATAGTGAACCAGTACCGTGAGGGAAAGGTGAAAAGCACCCCGGGAGGGGAGTGAAATAGAACCTGAAACCGTGTGCCTACAACAAGTTCGAGCCCGTTAATGGGTGAGAGCGTGCCTTTTGTAGAATGAACCGGCGAGTTACGATATGATGCGAGGTTAAGTTGAAGAGACGGAGCCGCAGGGAAACCGAGTCTGAATAGGGCGCTTTAGTATTATGTCGTAGACCCGAAACCATGTGACCTACCCATGAGCAGGTTGAAGGTGCGGTAAGACGCACTGGAGGACCGAACCAGGGCACGTTGAAAAGTGCTTGGATGACTTGTGGGTAGCGGAGAAATTCCAAACGAACTTGGAGATAGCTGGTTCTCTCCGAAATAGCTTTAGGGCTAGCGTCGACATTAGAGATTCTTGGAGGTAGAGCACTGTTTGGGTGAGGGGTCCATCCCGGATTACCAATCTCAGATAAACTCCGAATGCCAAAGAATTATGGTCGGCAGTCAGACTGCGAGTGCTAAGATCCGTAGTCGAAAGGGAAACAGCCCAGACCACCAGCTAAGGTCCCAAAATAATTGTTAAGTGGAAAAGGATGTGGGGTTGCACAGACAACTAGGATGTTAGCTTAGAAGCAGCTATTCATTCAAAGAGTGCGTAATAGCTCACTAGTCGAGTGACCCTGCGCCGAAAATGTACCGGGGCTAAAACAATTTACCGAAGCTGTGGATACCTTTATAGGTATGGTAGGAGAGCGTTCTATGTGTGAAGAAGGTGTACCGTGAGGAGTGCTGGAACGCATAGAAGTGAGAATGCCGGTATGAGTAGCGAAAGACAGGTGAGAATCCTGTCCACCGTAAGACTAAGGTTTCCAGGGGAAGGCTCGTCCGCCCTGGGTTAGTCGGGACCTAAGGAGAGACCGAAAGGTGTATCCGATGGACAACAGGTTGATATTCCTGTACTAGAGTATGTAGTGATGGAGGGACGCAGTAGGCTAACTAAAGCAGACGATTGGAAGTGTCTGTCTAAGCAGTGAGGTGTGAATTGAGTTAAATGCTTAGTTCTATAACATTGAGCTGTGATGGGGAGCGAAGTTTAGTAGCGAAGTTAGTGACGTCACACTGCCAAGAAAAGCTTCTAGCGTTTAAACATACTCTACCCGTACCGCAAACCGACACAGGTAGTCGAGGCGAGTAGCCTCAGGTGATCGAGAGAACTCTCGTTAAGGAACTCGGCAAAATGACCCCGTAACTTCGGGAGAAGGGGTGCTGACATATGTCAGCCGCAGTGAATAGGCCCAAGCAACTGTTTATCAAAAACACAGCTCTCTGCTAAATCGTAAGATGATGTATAGGGGGTGACGCCTGCCCGGTGCTGGAAGGTTAAGAGGAGTGCTTAGCGTAAGCGAAGGTATGAATTGAAGCCCCAGTAAACGGCGGCCGTAACTATAACGGTCCTAAGGTAGCGAAATTCCTTGTCGGGTAAGTTCCGACCCGCACGAAAGGCGTAATGATTTGGGCACTGTCTCAACGAGAGACTCGGTGAAATTTTAGTACCTGTGAAGATGCAGGTTACCCGCGACAGGACGGAAAGACCCCATGGAGCTTTACTGCAGTTTGATATTGAGTGTCTGTACCACATGTACAGGATAGGTAGGAGTCTAAGAGATCGGGACGCCAGTTTCGAAGGAGACGATGTTGGGATACTACCCTTGTGTTATGGCCACTCTAACCCGGATAGGTGATCCCTATCGGAGACAGTGTCTGACGGGCAGTTTGACTGGGGCGGTCGCCTCCTAAAAGGTAACGGAGGCGCCCAAAGGTTCCCTCAGAATGGTTGGAAATCATTCGCAGAGTGTAAAGGTATAAGGGAGCTTGACTGCGAGAGCTACAACTCGAGCAGGGACGAAAGTCGGGCTTAGTGATCCGGTGGTTCCGTATGGAAGGGCCATCGCTCAACGGATAAAAGCTACCCTGGGGATAACAGGCTTATCTCCCCCAAGAGTTCACATCGACGGGGAGGTTTGGCACCTCGATGTCGGCTCGTCGCATCCTGGGGCTGTAGTCGGTCCCAAGGGTTGGGCTGTTCGCCCATTAAAGCGGCACGCGAGCTGGGTTCAGAACGTCGTGAGACAGTTCGGTCCCTATCCGTCGCGGGCGTAGGAAATTTGAGAGGATCTGCTCCTAGTACGAGAGGACCAGAGTGGACTTACCGCTGGTGTACCAGTTGTCTTGCCAAAGGCATCGCTGGGTAGCTATGTAGGGAAGGGATAAACGCTGAAAGCATCTAAGTGTGAAACCCACCTCAAGATGAGATTTCCCATGATTTTATATCAGTAAGAGCCCTGAGAGAAGATCAGGTAGATAGGTTAGAAGTGGAAGTGTGGCGACACATGTAGCGGACTAATACTAATAGCTCGAGGACTTATCCAAAGTAACTGAGAATACGAAGCGTGATTATTTTAAGTGAAATTTGAAAGATATTCAATTTTGAGTATGTATTACTCAAAGTTAAGTGACGATAGCCTAGGAGATACACCTGTACCCATGCCGAACACAGCAGTTAAGCCCTAGAACGCCGGAAGTAGTTGGGGGTTGCCCCCTGTGAGATAAGGAAGTCGCTTAGCTAAAGGGAGTTTAGCTCAGCTGGGAGAGCATCTGCCTTACAAGCAGAGGGTCAGCGGTTCGATCCCGTTAACTCCCATAGGTCCCGTAGTGTAGCGGTTATCACGTCGCCCTGTCACGGCGAAGATCGCGGGTTCGATTCCCGTCGGGACCGTTTAAGATAACGAAAGTTATTTTAGACTCGTTAGCTCAGTTGGTAGAGCAATTGACTTTTAATCAATGGGTCACTGGTTCGAGCCCAGTACGGGTCATCATTGCGGGTTTGGCGGAATTGGCAGACGCACCAGATTTAGGATCTGGCGCTTAACGGCGTGGGGGTTCAAGTCCCTTAACCCGCATAATAGGAATCAGCCGGCTTAGCTCAGTTGGTAGAGCATCTGATTTGTAATCAGAGGGTCGCGTGTTCAAGTCATGTAGCCGGCATTTTTAAATATAACCAAGAGGTCGATGCGAACGTAGTTCAGTGGTAGAACACCACCTTGCCAAGGTGGGGGTCGCGGGTTCGAATCCCGTCGTTCGCTTAGAGAGGCCGGGGTGGCGGAACTGGCAGACGCACAGGACTTAAAATCCTGCGATTGGTAACGATCGTACCGGTTCGATCCCGGTCCTCGGCATATATTAATGTGCACCCTTAGCTCAACTGGATAGAGTACCTGACTACGAATCAGGCGGTTAGAGGTTCGACTCCTCTAGGGTGCATTTTTTCTATTTAACTCGGGAAGTAGCTCAGCTTGGTAGAGTACTTGGTTTGGGACCAAGGTGTCGCAGGTTCGAATCCTGTCTTCCCGATTGATATTACAAGAGTAAGAACACTAGTTGTTCTTTTTTTGTTTATTATGAATATTCTTTATAACCTTTCAATAAAATAATTCTTCTCAGTTTTTCCTGACTTTTTTCCCTTATAAAACTTTGCTGAAATATTAAAAAAATCTTATTTGTTAAAAAAATCACAAATATTTGAAAATATAGGAAATATATTATATAATTAACCTAAATATAAAGCGTGAAACACGCAAGGAGGAAAAAATATGGCAACATTTTACGTTCCAGCAGTCAACCTTATTGGTAAAGGTGTGGTAAATGAAGTTGGTCCTTATGTTAAGGAGTTGGGCTATACTAAGGCTCTTTTGGTGACAGATAAGTATATCGAATCAAGTGATATCTTACCAAAAATTTTAAAACCTTTAGATGATGAAGGGATTGCTTACGTTATCTTTAGTGATGTTGAACCTAACCCTATTTGTAAAAATGTCATGGATGGGGTCGCTGCTTTGAAAGAGCATAACTGTGACTTTATCATCTCTGTCGGTGGTGGCTCTCCACAGGATGCAGCTAGCTGTATTTCTGTAATCGCTACTAATGGCGGTAAGCCACAGGATTATGAAGGTTTGCATAAGTCTGCTCAAAAAGGCCTTCCTGTTGTAGCTATCAATACTACTGCAGGTACATCAGCAGAAATTACTATCAACTACGTTATCACTGATGAAGAACGTAAGGTTAAAATGGTAATGGTTGATAAGAACAGTCTTGCTCTTATCTCTGTTAATGACCCTGAATTGATGGTTTCAAAACCTCAAGCTTTGACTGCTGCTACTGGTATGGATGCTCTTACTCATGCTGTTGAAGCTTTGGTAACACCAGGTGCTTATGATGTGACTAAGAAACTCTCTATCGGAGCTATCGAGCTGATCAAAGAATATCTTCCACGTGCAGTAGAAAACGGACACGACATCGAAGCTCGTGAAGGTATGGTTAATGCTATCTTCCTTGGAGGAATGAGCTTTAACAATGCTGGACTCGGCTATGTTCACTCAATGGCTCACCAATTGGGTGCTGTCTATAACTTGCCTCATGGCGTTTGCTGTGCCATGCTTTTGCCAGTCGTTGAGCGTGAAAATGCCAAACGTGTACCTGTAGCCTTCCGTAATGTTGCTAAGGCCTTGGGAATGCAAATTGAAGGAAAATCAGATGAGGAATGTGCGGCTTATGCTATTTCTGAAATTGAAAAACTTTCTGAAACTGTCGGTATTCCTAAGAAATTGACAGAACTTGGTATCGAAGAAAAAGACTTTGACTTTGAATACCTTTCTAAGAATGCCTTGATTGATGCTTGTGCACCAGGTAATCCATTCATGCCAACTTTGGAAGAAACTATTGCTTTCTATAAGGAATTGTTCTAAGCAAAGCTCCTTTGGCATTTTTTAGGGATAGTAAATTTAAGATTCTTACATTAGGAATTCCTCCCGAATATTCAAATAATGTATTAGGAAATCAAATACTATTCCTATGATTTAAAACCAATAATATTTAAGAAGAACTATCCTTGTGATAGTTCTTTTTTGGAAAATTTGATATGCTAGGATTATGAAGAAAATCAAAATCGATGTAGTGGTTCTTCCCTTAAGTGGGCATCTCTATCCTACTTTGAATTTACTTGCACCACTATTACAAAATCCTCAGTATGAGATTCGTTTACTTACAGGTCCTCAGAAAAAGGCTGTTGCAGAGGCGGTTGGTTTTCAGGTTCTTCCCATTTTAGAAGGACATGTAAAGGAATTTGAAAAAGCTGCCAACAATAAGGAGCAGTTAGGAATTTTTTCAGCCTATCGGCAGTTATCTGCTAGTCTTGATTTGATAAACCTAGTTTCGGACCAATTAATCCAAGAATGGACAAATCATCGTCCGGATATTGCCATAGTGGACTTTATCACACTATCTGGTGGACTTGTAGCTGAGCAGATGGGGATTCCGTGGATAACAACTATGGCGACCCAGTTTGCGATTGAAACGACAGATGGACCTCCTTGTTTCTTTGGAGGAATGGGGACTCCCCAGAATAGCTGGCAGGTTTTACAACAGTTTCTTGCAAGAAAAATAACTCATTTGGGGAAACGGATAGTAACTTTTTTATTACGAGACCGTTTAAGGCGTTATCATTTTAAACTTTACAATCAGAAAGGCCAAGAAACTATTTATTCTCCCTATTCTATCTTAGGTGTTGGGATGAAAGAAGTGGAGTTGAAGAAAGGATTTCCAGAGCACTATCGCTGGGTAGGACCTTTTGGCGCTTCAGTTGAGGCGGTAGAAGACTATCCTTTAGATTTATCTCTCTTTGCTGGTCGAAAGAAGGTTCTAGTATCTTGTGGGACACAATTGGAGTGGGCCAGAGAGAATCTTCTCTATCAAGCTAAGCAACTAGCGAATGCTCATCCTGATTGTCACTTCTTTGTGACTCGTGGAGTAGGTGGAGAAGCCTTCCAATGTGAAAATCTCATGGAGAACCTTTCCGTAGTTTCTTATCTACCTTATAAGGAGTACATTCCCCAGATGGATTACGTGATTCATCACGGGGGGGCTGGGATTTTTTATCAATGCATCATTTATGGTAAACCAGCTTTGATATTGCCTCATGATTATGATCAATTTGATTATGCCGTTCGAGGGGTTGAGGCTGGTGTTGCTTTCACAGCTAAAAGAGATAATAGCAAGGCCATTGGACAAGCCTTTGAGGAACTGTTAGCTAAAGAAAATTGGCCAGAATTAGAGACTTTGCGCCAAGCTGCGCAGTCTTATCATCCGACAGAAATATTGGAAGGTGAAATCCACCGCCTGTTAGCAACTAAGGAGAAAGAGTGATGAAAAAAGTATTAGTTACAGGAGCCACTGGTTTTCTTGGAAAATATGTTGTAGAAGAACTAGTCGAGCATGGTTATGAGGTCCGAGCTTTTGGTAGAAACAGTAAAGTAGGTCGCTCCTTGGAAAATTCTTCGGTCAGTTTTTTTCAAGGAGATTTGACTAAAGTTGAGGATGTGGTAGAGGCTTGCAAGGGGATGGATCTGGTCGTTCATGCGGGAGCTCTGTCAACAGTTTGGGGTCCGTGGGAAGATTTTTATCAGGCCAATGTTTTAGGAACTAAATATGTTCTCGAGGCATGTCGCCAAACAGGTATTCAACGTTTAGTCTATGTATCCTCACCAAGCATCTATGCTGCACCTAAGGATCAGTTGGCTATCAAAGAAAGTGATGCTCCAGAGGAAAATAATCTCAATAACTATATTCGTAGTAAATTAGCTTCGGAGAAACTCTTTAAAGATTATCCAGATGTTCCTAGTATCATCTTGAGACCTCGGGGTCTGTTTGGGATTGGGGACACTAGCATCTTGCCACGGGTTATCAATCTGAGTCAAAAACTTGGAATTCCTTTGATTGGAGATGGGCGTCAGCTCATGGACATGACTTGTGTGGAAAATGTTGCGCTGGCAATCCGTTTGGCCATAGAAGCTCCAGAAGCTAAAGGTGAGGTTTATAACATTACTAATGGTGAACCGAGGGCTTTTAGAGATTTGCTAGAGGAAAGTTTGACAGGTCTGGGTTATCCAATCAAATATAGAAAAATTCCAGCAGCTTTATTATCAGGAATTGCCAGTAGTTTAGAATTTCTTTACAAGACTCTGAATCTTAAAGGTGAACCAGCCCTGACTCGCTATACCTATTATCTGCTTCGCTATAGTCAGACTCTTGATATTAGCAAGGCTGAGAAGGACTTGGGTTATCATCCGAAAATTAGTATTTCAGAAGGGATTGAGCAATATGTCCAAGATTATCGAAAGCATTGAGTATTTCCCAGCGGGATATTGTACGAGTTATGCCGGTTTGCTATTTAAGGGTGTCAAGAATAGAAAGATGACTTTCCCCGCAGGAGTGTTCCTTATCAAGCACAGGGATAAGGGCTATCTGCTCTATGATACTGGCTATCACTATGATATTAAGACGAAACTTCGTTATGCTTTTTACCGTTTGGGGACGCCAGTTCAAATGACGGAGAAAGATCAGATTTCGCACTTGCTAAAAGATAAAGGGATCAAGCCAGAAGAAATCAACTATGTCTTGTTGTCTCATCTACATCCAGATCATTTGGGAGGGGCTAGCTTCTTTCCGAATGCAAACTTTATCCTGACCCAGGAAGTCTATGATGTATACAAGAAACCAAAACTAAAAGATTTAATTTTTAAAAAATTTTTGCCGACTACTTTTGAGGAAAGATTGACTGTTATTAAGGCGGGTCAGCAAAATGCTAACTTTAAGTATCGCCCTACCATCGATCTTTTTGGAGACGGAAGCATCCTTGTAGCTTCTATTGATGGGCATGCTAAGGGGCAAGCCTGTCTCTTTATTCCAGACTATGATCTCTTTATCGCAGCAGATCTTTGTTGGGGAATAGACCTCTTACCTTACACCAAACAGATGCACCTGATTCCTTCCTTGGTGCAGGACAACAAGGAAGCCTATATCAAGGGAACAGAGTTGCTGGAAGAGGTTTTAAAAGATGGCATAGAAGTACTAGTCAGCCATGACCCTGTAGAAAGGATTGAGCGGATTTTGTATGAAAAAAATAACCTTTCTTAAAACTTTTATCCAAACTCGCTGGCTTCATAACTTTAGATCTCGAGAAGCCTTAGAAATCTATCAGAAAAAGCAACTGGCTGCCTATATGGACTTTCTCAAACGTGAGTCACCTTATTTTAAAAAGGGTGTACCTAGTGACTTTGACTATATGGACAAAGCTTTTATGATGAGTCATTTCAATGAGCTTAACACCCAAGGAGTGGATCGAGACGAGGCCTTGGCTTTGGCTATCGAAAGTGAAAAAACCAGGAATTTTACAGAGCTCAAGGGAGAAATAGCTGTTGGGTTGTCTTCTGGAACATCTGGGCATCGGGGGCTCTTCATCACAACCGAAAAAGAGAGAAGTATGTGGGCAGCAGCTATCTTGGCAAAGATGTTGCCCAAGGGCCAACTTTTTTGGCACCGCATAGCCTTTTTCCTCAGAGCGGATAATGAACTCTATCAGACAATCAATACGGCGCTCATTCGTTTAGAGTACTTTGATATTTTTAAGAATACAGATGAGCATATTGATCGACTGAATAGCTACCAACCGACCATTGTAGTGGCACCTGCTTCTATGTTGATTGAATTGAGCAAACGATTAAAAGCGGGAGAATTATCCATTCATCCACAAAAAATCGTTTCGGTGGCTGAAATCTTGGAAGATAGTGATAGAGAACGGATTGCGAGCGCTTTTGAGTTGCCGATTATTGACCAAGTATATCAAGCAACGGAAGGTTTCTTAGCTTGTACTTGCTCTGTTGGGAATCTTCATCTCAATGAAGATATCATATTTGTAGAAAAGCACTACTTGGATGACCGACGTTTTTATCCAGTCATTACAGACTTTAAACGGAGCAGTCAGCCTGTTTATCGCTACCAGCTCAATGATATTTTAGTTGAAAATCCTGAACCTTGCCCATGTGGCTCCCATTACACAAGGATTGACAAGGTCGAAGGTCGCTCTGATGACATCTTCTACTTTGAAGGAAAGGACGGGGGTCAAGTAACAATTTATCCTGACTTTATCAGACGTTGCATTCTCTTTGTGGAGAATGTCGGAGATTACCAAGTCAAACAACATTCTGAGAAGCTAGTGGAAGTTTGTCTGAGTCGAAGGGATGAGCAAGTTGAAACAGCGATTACAGAGCAGTTCCGACTCTTGGCGCAACAAAAAGAGTTTAAAGAAGCTGAAATACAATTTTCTGATTATCACTGGGATACAAGTCGTAAGCTCAAACGAATCCAACGTTTATGAAAGGACAAAAAATTATGACAGCAGTAAAAAGACATCTAGAAATTGCAGGCTATGGAGTATACCTTCCAAAAAATACGGTGAAATTTAAAGACCAGACCCGTTATCGTGTGGTTGAAAATGAAGAAACCCAGCTAGATCTAGCAGAAGTAGCGATTCAGCGTGCCCTTGAAAAGGCAAATTTAAAAATCGAAGACATTGATTGCCTGGTATCAGCTAGTGCGGTTGGTGTTCAGCCGATTCCTTGTACAGCAGCCTTGATCCATGAGCGCGTGGCAAAAGGGCTCTCTATCCCAGCTATGGATATCAATACGACTTGTACAAGTTTTATCTCTGCTCTATCAACCATGTCACATTTGATTGAAGCTGGGGAATACCGTCGTGTGTTGATTGTATCTAGTGAAGTCGGTAGCTTGGGTCTTAATCCAAAGCAAAAAGAAAGTTTTGAGCTCTTTAGTGATGGGGCAGCTGCCTTTATTTTCCAAAAAAGTAATCAGGACAAAGGAGTTATCGCTAGTCTCCAACGTACTTGGTCAGAGGGGGCTCACGATACAGAGATTCGTGGAGGCTTGACTTCTTATCAACCAAAAGAATACTCTGAAGATACTAAGACCAATTTCATGTTTGATATGAAGGGCAAGAAGATTTTACTTTTATCAGCTCGTAAAATCCCAGATATGTTTGAAGAGTTTCAAGAGAAAACACAGTTAGCTCTAGCGGATATAGACTACATTATTCCACATCAGGCTAGTCGCGCCCTTCCATTGGTTATGGAAAAACTAGGTGTTGCTGAAGAACAATACCTTAACCTTGTTAGTGATTATGGAAATATGGTTTCAGTCTCTGTGCCATTTGGTTTAGCTTATTCTTTAGACCATGGCTTGGCCAAAGAAGGCGATGTAGTTTACCTGATGGGAACTGCAGCTGGCATGACGGTCAATATGTTGGCTTTGAAATTGTAAAATAGGAGCAGGCTCAGATACGAGGCCTGCTCTTTTAATTGATTTTATAGATAGAACCATCGGTCTATACAGAAAAAACTTGATAAGTTTTATTAAACTAAGTATACTAGAAGAGAATAAGCGTTTTCAGACAGTATATTAGGGAGTATACTTAGAAATTGAGAGGGAGTTATGGGGACTAGAAAATTTCGACTATTGATGTCCAAGTATGGCTTTAGTATTGCGATTATCCTGATAGAATTATTTTTTGTTTTCGGAATTATTCTTTACATGAGCCAGATTGCTCCGATTGTTTGGGTGACTCTTGTATTTTTGATTAGCGTCGCAACCGTTATAGCGATCGTTAATCGTTCGATGTCACCTGAAAGCAAAGTGACTTGGTTGATTGTGACCTTTGTACCGGTGTTTGGTCCACTGCTTTATCTCATGTTTGGTGAGAGAAGACTATCAAAAAAAGAACTGAAACAGCTGAAGGAACTACGCTCCATTACTAACCATGAAAAGAGTGAGTTTGCTCTTCATCAAGGCTTAAAGGATAGAGATAAGTCTGCTTATGGGATTATCAATGCCTTGCTACATATGGATAGCAATGCAGAGGTGTACGAGCAGACAGATTCTCAATTTTTCTCTACTGGAGAGGCTATGTGGAGACAAATCTTAGAGGATTTGAAAAAGGCTGAGAAATTTATCTTCCTGGAATACTACATTGTCGAAGAAGGCTTGATGTGGGACAGCATGCTTGAGATTCTCGAAGAAAAAGTTGCTCAGGGTGTTGAAGTTAAGATGCTCTACGACGATATCGGCTGCATGGTGACATTGCCAGGTGATTATACTGTGCATCTCCGATCTCGGGGAATTGAGGCTCATAAGTTTAATAAGGTAATTCCTCGTATGACAGTGGCCTATAATAACCGAGATCACCGTAAAATCTTGGTCATTGATGGGCAGATTGCCTATACTGGCGGGATTAATCTTGCAGACGAATACATCAATCAGATTGAACGTTTTGGACACTGGAAAGATAGTGGGATTCGGATAGATGGTCCGGCGACTCAAGCCTTTACCAGACTATTTCTCATGAACTGGTACATCAACCGTGGAGAAATTAGTGACTTTGATCAGTATCATTTGGAAAATCAGACACGACCAGGAGGTGGTCTGTGTATCCCGTATGGAAGTGGGCCTAAGCCTATCTATAAAATGAAGGTGGGTAAAATCGTCTATCAAAATCTGATTAATCAAGCGGAAGATTTTGTCTATATCACCACGCCTTATCTCATTATTGATTATGATTTGACAGAGGATATAAAAAATGCAGCCATGCGAGGTGTAGATGTGAGAATTATAACTCCATTTATCCCAGATAAAAAGCTCATCCAGTTAGTAACTCGAGGGTCTTATCCTGATCTTTTGTCTGCTGGTGTACGTATCTATGAGTATACTCCTGGTTTTATCCATAGTAAGCAAATGATTGTTGATGATCGATTTGCGGTTGTTGGAACCATAAACCTTGATTATCGCAGCTTGGTTCACCACTATGAAAATGCAGTTTTATTGTATGAAACACCGTCCATTGCAACTATTCGCAATGATTTTGAAGAGATTTTTGAAGTATCGCAGGAAGTATTCCCAGGGACGATCAATCCTACCTGGTATCAAACATTAATCAAGGAAGTGACTCAGTTGTTTGCGCCAATGCTTTAAGTGGAAGAATTAATTGAGAATAGATGATTAGAGGAAGAGGCTGGGACAAAAGTCCCAGCCTCTCAATTGTCTTTGGATTGCCGAGCAAGACAGTGGTTGAGTGGGCTTTACTACTTTTATAGCCCTACTCAACTGTGCGGAGGTGGGACGACGAAATCGAATTCTAACGAATTACCGATTTCTGTCCCACTCTCTTTTCTGTAAGCAGTTTCCTTGACATCTTGTTTGTTTTGCGTTATCATATGTCCATATAATATATGGGAGTCTGTGTACAGTCTGAGAGGAAGTGTTAAACTTCGACCGCACCTGATCTGGGTAATGCCAGCGTAGGGAACGATACTTGGCCTAATTCTGCACCTTTTTCATATATGAAAGAGGTTTTTCTTTTTTCATAAAGAAAAACTGTAAATTAAAAGGAGGTTTGAATGAAAGCAAGCATTGCTTTACAAGTCCTGCCCTTGTCACAGGGGATTGACCGCATAGCTCTTATCGATCAAGTCATTGCTTATCTACAAGCTCAAGGAGTGACCATGGTGGTGACACCCTTTGAAACAGTTTTAGAGGGAGAATTTGATGAACTCATGCGCATTCTCAAAGAAGCCTTAGAGGTGGCGGGCCAAGGAGCAGACAATGTTTTTGCCAATGTGAAAATAAATGTAGGAGAGATTTTAAGCATCGATGAGAAACTTGAAAAGTATAATGAGACGGCATATTAGTCTGCTAGGATTTTTAGGTGTCTTATCCGTTTGGCAGGTGGCGGGATTCTTAAAAATCTTACCAAAGTTTATCCTGCCGACACCACTTGAAATCCTCCAGTCTTTTGTTCGTGACAGAGAATTTCTCTGGTACCATAGCTGGGCAACCTTGAGAGTAGCCTTACTAGGTTTGGTTCTGGGTGTTTTGATAGCCTGTATCATGGCAGTCCTTATGGATAGCCTGAGTTGGCTCAATGACTTGATTTACCCCATGATGGTAGTTGTTCAGACTATCCCGACAATTGCCATAGCCCCGATCCTAGTTTTATGGTTGGGTTATGGAATCTTGCCCAAGATTGTCTTGATTATCTTGACGACAACCTTCCCTATTATCGTCAGTATTTTAGATGGTTTTAGGCATTGCGACAAGGACATGCTGACCTTGTTCAGTTTGATGCGGGCGAATCCTTGGCAAATCCTGTGGCATTTTAAAATCCCTGTCAGCCTGCCCTACTTTTATGCGGGTCTGAGGGTCAGTGTCTCCTATGCCTTTATCACAACAGTGGTATCTGAGTGGTTGGGAGGCTTTGAAGGACTAGGTGTCTACATGATTCAGTCCAAAAAACTGTTTCAGTATGATACTATGTTCGCTATTATTATTCTGGTATCGCTGATTAGCCTTCTGGGTATGAAATTAGTCGATATCAGTGAAAAATATGTGATTAAATGGAAACGTACTTAAAATAGAGCGTTTTGAAAAAGAAAAGAGGAAATAAAAATGAAGAAAACATGGAAAGTGTTTTTAACGATTGTAACAGCTCTTCTAGCTGTCGTGCTTGTGGCTTGTGGCCAAGGAACAGCTTCTAAGGACAACAAAGAAGCAGAACTAAAGAAGATTGACTTTATCTTAGACTGGACACCAAATACAAACCACACTGGACTTTATGTAGCCAAGGAAAAAGGATATTTCAAGGAAGCTGGAGTGGATGTTGACTTGAAATTGCCACCAGAAGAAAGCTCATCTGACTTGGTTATCAATGGCAAGGCGCCATTTGCTATCTATTTCCAAGATTACATGGCTAAGAAATTGGAAAAAGGAGCAGGCATTACAGCCGTTGCAGCTATCGTTGAGCACAATACATCAGGGATTATCTCTCGTAAGTCTGACAATATCAATAGTCCAAAAGACTTGGTTGGTAAGAAATACGGAACTTGGAATGACCCAACTGAGCTTGCGATGTTGAAAACCTTGGTAGAATCTCAAGGTGGAGACTTTGAGAAGGTTGAAAAAGTACCAAACAACGATTCAAACTCAATCACACCGATTGCCAATGGAGTTTTTGACGCTGCCTGGATTTACTACGGTTGGGATGGAATTCTTGCCAAATCTCAAGGTGTCGATGCTAACTTTATGTATTTGAAAGACTATGTAAAAGAGTTTGACTACTACTCACCAGTCATCATCGCAAACAACGACTATCTAAAAGACAACAAAGAAGAAGCTCGTAAAGTCATCCAAGCTATCAAAAAAGGTTACCAATACGCGATGGATCACCCAGAAGAAGCGGCTGATATCTTGATCAAGAATGCCCCTGAACTTAAGGATAAGCGTGATTTTGTTATCGAATCTCAAAAATACTTGTCAAAAGAATATGCAAGTGATAAGGAAAAATGGGGACAATTTGATGCTGACCGCTGGAATGCCTTCTACAAATGGGATAAAGAAAATGGAATCCTCAAGGAAGACTTGACAGATAAAGGATTTACCAACGAATTTGTAAAATAATGACAGAAATTAGACTAGAACACGTAAGCTACGCCTACGATGATGAAAAGATTTTAGAGGACATTAACCTACAAGTGACTTCAGGTGAAGTTGTCTCTATCTTAGGTCCCAGTGGTGTAGGAAAGACCACTCTCTTTAACCTGATTGCAGGCATTTTAGAAGTCCAGTCAGGTAGAATTGTGCTTGATGGGGAGGAAAATCCCAAGGGGCGCGTGAGCTATATGCTCCAAAAGGATCTGCTCTTGGAGCATAAGACGGTACTAGGCAATATCATTTTGCCCCTTTTGATCCAAAAGGTGGACAAGGCAGAAGCCATTGCCAAAGCAGACGAAATCCTTGCTACCTTTCAGTTGACAGCTGTAAGGGATAAGTACCCTCATGAACTCAGTGGTGGGATGCGCCAGCGTGTTGCTTTACTTCGTACCTATCTTTTTGGACATAAGCTCTTTCTTCTAGATGAGGCCTTTAGTGCCTTGGATGAGATGACTAAGATGGAGCTCCACGCCTGGTATTTGGAGATTCATAAACAGCTAGGCCTGACAACACTCATCATTACGCATAGTATCGAGGAGGCCCTTAATCTTAGTGACCGTATCTATATCTTGAAAAATAGGCCTGGACAGATTGTTTCTGAAGTCAAACTAGATTGGTCTGAAGATGAGGACAAGGAAGTTCAAAAAATTGCTTATAAACGCCAGATATTAGAAGAATTGGGATTAAATAATTAGAAAGACAGGGAGTTGGTGAGGATTCTTCATTACCAGCCCCTTTTTCTTTTAAAAAATCGAAAAATTCGGTATAATAGTCAAAGATAGTCAAGGTTCAAAGAAAGAGGTGACGTTCTATGAGATTTAAAAATACATCAGACCATATAGAAGCTTATATCAAGGCTATTTTGGAGCAGTCGGGTATGGTTGAATTGCAACGAAGCCAATTAGCGGATACCTTTCAAGTCGTGCCTAGCCAGATCAACTATGTGATTAAGACTCGATTTACTGAAAGCAGAGGCTATTTAGTTGAAAGTAAGCGGGGAGGTGGCGGTTATATTCGCATTGGTCGGATTGAATTCTCAAACCACCATGAAATGCTCCGCGATTTACTGTATTCGGTAGGTGAAGAAGTTAGCCTAGCTATCTTTGAAGATGTTTTAAGACTCTTGTTTGAGCAGGATTTAGTGACTCGTCAGGAGATGAATCTATTATTAGCAATGGCGACAGACCGAGTTTTAGGCGATGATGCCAATCTTATCCGTGCCAATATGCTCCGGCAGTTATTACAAGAGGTAGATAGAAAAGGAAAATAGAACTAAATGAAATATTCAAAAGCATTGAGAGAATGTATAGAAAGTGCCTTTCTGGTCGCCAGTCATTTTGGGGCAGAATATCTAGAGTCATGGCACCTATTGATTGCTATGGCCAATCATGGTTACAGTGTAGCTGGGGCGACTTTAAACGAATTTCCATATGAGATTGATCGTCTGGAGGAAGTTGCTGTAGAGCTGACTGAAACAAAGTATAGCGATAAGGAACATTATCAGGAGCTGCCTTTTTCACACCGGTTGAAGGTATTGTTGTTGGAAGCAGAGCACGTTGCTTCTGTCGTACATGCCAAGGTATTGGGAACAGAGCATGTTCTTTATGCTATCTTACATGATGGCAATGCCTTAGCTACTCGCATTTTAGAAAAAGCGGGATTTTCTTACGAAGATCAGAAGGATCAGGTCAAGATTGCTGGACTTCGTCGAAGTCTTGAAGCGCGTGCTGGTTGGACTAGAGAAGATTTGAAGGCCCTTCGCCAGCGTCATCGTACGGTAGCGGATAAGCAAAATTCCATGGCTAATATGATGGGTATGCCTCAGACACCAAGTGGAGGTTTGGAAGATTATACGCATGACCTTACGGAGCAAGCTCGTTCAGGTAAATTGGAACCAGTCATCGGGCGCGACCAAGAAATCTCTCGTATGATTCAAATCTTGAGCCGTAAGACAAAAAATAATCCAGTCCTAGTTGGAGATGCAGGTGTCGGTAAAACAGCTCTAGCACTTGGTCTTGCGCAACGTATTGCCAACGGGGATGTACCTGATGAAATGGCTAAGATGCGAGTTTTGGAACTTGATTTGATGAATGTGGTTGCGGGAACTCGTTTCCGTGGTGACTTTGAAGAACGTATGAACAATATCATCAAAGATATTGAGGAAGATGGAAAGGTCATCCTCTTTATCGATGAGCTTCATACTATTATGGGGTCAGGAAGTGGGATTGATTCGACCTTGGATGCGGCCAATATCTTGAAACCTGCCTTGGCACGTGGAACTCTGAGAACTGTCGGTGCGACCACTCAGGAAGAGTATCAAAAGCACATCGAAAAAGACGCAGCCCTTTCTCGTCGCTTTGCAAAAGTGATGATTGAAGAGCCGAGCGTGGCTGATAGTATGGCTATTTTGCAGGGCTTGAAAGCAACTTACGAGAAACACCACCATGTCCAAATTACAGACGATGCAGTAGAAACAGCTGTCAAAATGGCACATCGTTATTTGACGAGTCGTCACTTGCCAGACTCAGCGATTGATCTTTTGGATGAAGCGGCAGCAACTGTCCAAAATAAATCGAAACACGCTAAACAAGATGAGTCAGGTTTAACACCTGCAGACAAGGCCTTGATGGATGGCAAATGGAAACAAGCTGCTCAACTCATTGCAAAAGAGCAGGAAGTACCTGTTTATAAAGACTTGGTGACAGAATCAGACATTTTGACCACCTTGAGTCGCTTGTCAGGTATTCCAGTTCAAAAATTGACCCAAACAGATGCCAAGAAGTATCTCAATCTTGAAGCTGAACTGCATAAACGTGTTATCGGACAGGAACAAGCTGTATCTAGTATCAGTCGGGCCATTCGCCGAAATCAATCGGGTATTCGCAATAACAAACGTCCAATTGGCTCCTTTATGTTCCTAGGACCAACAGGTGTTGGTAAAACTGAATTGGCCAAGGCTTTGGCGGAAGTTCTCTTTGATGATGAGTCTGCTCTTATCCGCTTTGACATGAGTGAATACATGGAGAAATTTGCGGCTAGCCGTCTCAATGGTGCTCCTCCGGGCTATGTAGGCTACGAAGAAGGCGGAGAGTTAACCGAGAAGGTTCGCAACAAGCCATACTCAGTTTTGCTTTTTGATGAGGTAGAAAAGGCACACCCAGATATCTTTAATGTGCTCTTGCAAGTCTTGGATGATGGTGTCTTGACAGACAGTAAGGGTCGCAAGGTTGACTTCTCCAATACCATCATCATCATGACTTCAAACCTTGGCGCGACAGCTCTTCGTGATGATAAGACAGTTGGTTTTGGAGCTAAGGACATTCGTTTTGACCAAGAAAATATGGAAAAACGGATGTTTGAGGAGTTGAAAAAGGCTTATCGTCCAGAGTTCATCAACCGTATTGATGAGAAGGTAGTCTTCCATAGCTTGTCAAGTCAAGATATGCAGGAAGTGGTTAAGATTATGGTCAAACCATTGATTGCTAGTCTTGCAGAAAAAGGAATTGACTTGAAACTGCAAGCATCTGCCCTTAAACTCCTAGCTCAGCAAGGCTATGATCCAGAGATGGGTGCTCGTCCACTACGCAGAACTTTGCAAACGGAAGTAGAAGACAAACTAGCAGAACTTCTCCTTAAAGGTGAATTGGAAGCTGGTAAGACTCTGAAGATTGGCGTCAAAGCTGGTCAATTAAAATTTGAGATTGTTTAAAATTGTGAGGTTGGAACAGATTGTTTCAGCCTCTTTTTTGGGGAAGTTGTTACTCAAATAAGCATTTGAATTGTGCAATTAGTTTAAGGATTTCCAAAAGGGATTTTTCCTAATCAAGTTTTGTATGCTACGTAAAAAATTCTTATCATACAGCAATGTTTTTATAAAAAATAATAAAAAAGTGTTGACAAATACAGAAAGGTAAAGTATAATATAAAATATAAAAATTTATAAAAAGGTTGAAAAGACATGAAAAAAAAGATAGCAGTGGTTTTTGGAACCTTTGCTCCCTTGCATCAGGGGCATATTGATTTAATCCAAAGAGCAAAACGACAATGCGATGCTGTATGGGTGGTAGTTTCAGGTTATAAGGGAGATCGTGGTGAACAGATTGGACTTACACTACAAAAGAGGTTTCGCTATATTCGTGAAGCATTTCGAGATGATGAGTTGACCTCTGTTTGTAAACTTGACGAAACCAATATTCCACGCTATCCAATGGGCTGGCAGGAGTGGTTGGATCAGATGTTGCAGGCCATTTCCTATGACCAGACTGGTCAGGAACTCATCTTTTTTGTAGGAGAGTCCGAATACCAACAAGAATTGTCAGAACGTGGTTTCGAGACTGTTCTACAGGAAAGAAAATTTGGAATTTCGGCTAGCATGATTCGAGAAAATCCAAGCAAATATTGGAAATACATCGCTCAACCTTTCCGCCGTCAGTTTACGAAAAAAGTGTTGATTATGGGAAGTGCTAGTAATGGGAAAACAACTCTAGCCAAGGATTTAGCTCGCTTCTATGATGCGCCAGTCAGTCTGGAATATGCTCGTGAGTATCAGATAAAAAATAATGTCCGAGATGATGAGCTTACCCCAAAAGATTATTATTACCTTCTTTTGGGCCAATATGACCAAACTTCCAAGTTAATCGATAGCAATGCCAATCGAGGCCTAGTCATTGCAGATACCAACTCATTGGTAACCAAGGGCTACTACGATTACTACATGGAAAGCGAAGAGCAGGAGGACTTATCCGGAGAGACCTTTGATAATCTCTTTGTTTCCATCTTAGCCAAGGAAAAGTGGGATTTAATCCTCTTTGTGCAACCTGTTGGCTCTTATGTCAATGATGGTTTTCGCGACATGACCATGGCAGAAGACCATATCCGTCACAGTTTTTCTCAGCATTTGGATATGATGAGGGAGCAATATCTAGCCAATATCCCTCATGTTTATCTAGCTGATGACTATCTAGGAAATTATGAAGCAGCAAAAGTAGCTATTGATGCCATTTACCAAGCAGATTAGGAGAAGAAAATGAAAAAAATAACTGAAAAAATCACACAATTTATCGAAAACTTTAAAAATGTTCACGCAGAAGCTCGTAAAATTGGTTTTGCAGGAGTTATGCGTTTGCTTTGGAAAGACCTCTTTGTAGGCCGTAGTCTTTTCCAGTGGCTCTATTTGATTGTTTTATCAAGTGTTCCTCTTATTCTGGAGTTTACACAAAACACAGAAAGTCATGACTGGATTGGTCTTTTGGCTTCTTGGACAGGGATTGTCTGCGTTATCTTAGTAGCTGAAGGTCGAGCTAGTAACTACCTTTTTGGTGCTATTAACTCTGCAATCTATTTGGTCCTAGCTATGAATGCTACTTTCTATGGCGAAGTTTTGACCACAGTTTATTTCTTTGTCATGCAGCCTATTGGTCTCTATGCTTGGTTGTCTAATCGGATCAATGAACAAGGGAAACCAGAGGAGTCTCACTTTGAAGCTAAGAAACTCGGTCTGATTGATTGGCTTAAGTACTTGGCCTTGACTGCTATCATCTGGATTGGCATGGGATTAGCCTACCAAAGTATCAGCAGTGCTCGTCCTTTCCGTGACAGTGTTACCGATGCGACCAATGGTGTTGGTCAGCTCTTGATGACACGTCTTTACCGTGAGCAATGGATTTTCTGGATTGCAACCAATCTCTTTAGTATCTACCTCTGGTGGGGTGAAAACATCCATATCCAAGGAATGTATTGGGTTTACACTATCAATAGTTTAGTCGGTTGGTACCAATGGACTAAGGCTGTCAAGGAGGGATAAGATGACTGAAACGATAATCCCGGCTGGAATGACAGAGAGAGAATATTTTGAGATTCATGCGACTGAGAAGGAATTTTTAGACTGGTACTGCAAACAGGATCTTCCTCAGTATGAAAAACCGAGCGTGACGGTGGATATGGTAGCTTATTGCTTTGTGGAAGGGAAAATCAAACTCTTGCTAATTCGTCGCAAGGCCCATCCTTATCAAAACTGTTTGGCTTTGGTCGGTGGTTTTATGGATAAGAGCGAAGATGCAAGGCATGCTTGTCAGCGTGAAGTGAGAGAGGAGGTCAACCTCGACCTTCCTTTGGAAAAAATCGAGCAATTGATGACCGTATCGACTCCCGGCCGTGACCCACGGGGCTGGACGGTTACTATCGCCCACTTGGTATATCTACCTAGCAGAGCACTCGATCTCGTTCAAGCAGGAGACGATGCCAAGGATGTGGTTTTTGTAGATGTGGATTTTCAGACGGGTAAGTGCTTCCTAGAGGGACTAGAGCTGGGGGAGCAAGACTTCGCCTTTGACCATTATGCCATTATCCAAGAATCCATCAAACGAATCCAAGGGCGTCTTGACTGGAATCCGACCTTTCTCTATCTGCTAGAGGAGGAATTCACTGTCTATGAAGGAACCGAATTAGTCAATCTCATCAACCCAGGACGACCAATCGTCAGCAATAACTTTCTCGTAAAATACGGTGAATATGTAGAAGAAGTTGGGCTTAAACGAGTTCCTAAAAAGAAACCAAGAAAAACCTATCGATTAAAATAAAAAAAGCTTGGAGACCGAAACCGATAGACCAAGTCTCGGTTTCCTAGTCTCAGTCCTGAGAAGTTTCAACAAATCCGATGGCTGGTTGAGCTTGAGAATAGAGAAAATACAGTTTGTGTCAAAAGTCAATTCAGCCATCGTGTCAAAGACTTATTAGTCATAAAAAAGCGAGGTCGGGATTTTTCCCGACCTCTTTTTGACTACTAAGGATGTTTATCTTTCTTTGAATTGCTCATGATTCGAATGAATAAATCTTTGTATTTATATTTTAAATAGGTTTCGTGTAAATACAATAAAGCTATATAGACAATCATGAAAATGGCAGTTAGGTAGAACAAATCAAATGTTGTTTGAGCGTAATGAGTAGCTGCCCCATAAGAAACGAAAGCATCTAAAATCACCCAAGGAAGATACTTGTAATATTTGCTTAACATAAGCTTACACCTCCAATATCCTATTTCAATTTTATTATAGTCCTTTAAGAAAGAAATGCAAGCGATTACACGTATAAAATATAGTATTCTCATAGGAAAAATTTTCCTGTTTTTTTTAATTCTTTACGAATAAAAGATATAGGAGGGATAAGGAAATAGATGCTAAAAAATAATTCTAAAAAATTTTAGATAAGTAGTTGACAAATTTTAAAACAAATATTACAATAATGTTACAAATATATTTCTTAACATTTCAAAAATGTTACAAAAGGAGCATAAAATGAAAAATAAAACTTCTATCAAATTGATGGCTGCAACTGTACTCGCTTCAACATTACTATTGGGGGCTTGTGGTAATAAGAAGGAAAATACGACAAGTGATAGTTCTAGCAAGACAACACAAGCATCTTCTAATTCTAAGGCAAGTTCTTCTAGTAAAGATAGCAAAACTCAGAAGTCCTCAAGTTCAACTTCATCAGAAAAAACTAAGGCAGCTTCTTCTGACCAGTCAGCAACTACTGTTAATCAATCGCAAGCAACACCAGCGCCAGAAACAAGACAGAGCCAAGAAGCTTCTAACCAACAGGCATCTTCGCAAGCTCCGTCAAATCAGCAAGGTTCTCAAGCACAGACTAGTCAGTCGACTTATGATCCAACTACTGACCGCAAACTTCAAGATAAGCAAGCAGAGCACAACAAACGTTACAAGGGTGTTCTAACCATGGTTGATGGAGATTTCTCTGCCGCAGCTGGCAACTGGAAGGGCGCCAGTGGCGAGACTATCACTGTTTCATCAGGTGGTCAATTTACAGTAGAATCTAGTGATGGTAAGAAAGAAAACTACTCTATCCAAGGCTATGCCTATACCCTTGATGATGGTAAATATAATGCCAAAATTGGTGGTGGAAAAATCATCCAAATTACAACAGGCGCAGATGGAACTGTATCTAGCGTTGCTTTGATTCAACCATAGTCTTGAGTACTTTAAATTGCCCCCTAAAAACAAGAAACCCGTAAACTATTGAAGTTACGGGTTTTCATCTTGGTTGTTAAGCCTTATCTAATTGCAATAGAGCTTCGATCTCAGCTAGTGTACTTGCTTGTGAAATGGCTCCACGAAGTTTAGCTGCACCTGATGTACCACGGAGGTAGTGAGGGGCTAGACCACGGAATTCACGGACAGCAATCTTTTCACCTTTGAGGTTAATCAAGCGTTTCAAATGCTCGTAGGCGATGTTCATCTTATCTTCGAAGGTCAAATCAGGCAGGATTTCCCCAGTTTCAAAGTAGTGATTGATTTGATTGAAGAGGTAAGGATTTCCCATGGCAGCGCGACCAATCATGACTGCGTCAGCACCAACTTCTTCGATGCGTTGCTTGGCTTCTTGGACCGTACGAATATCGCCGTTGGCGATGAAGGGAATCTTGGTTAGAGCTTGTGCAACCTTATGAAGGGTCTCTAGGTCAGCGTGACCAGTGTACATCTGTTCACGTGTACGGCCGTGCATAGCGAGGGCAGAGACACCTGCAGCTTCGGCAGCTAGGGCATTCTCAACTGCTAGGGATGGGTCAGACCAGCCCGTACGCATTTTAACTGTGAGGGGTATGTCAAGGACTGATTGAACTTTGTTAATAATAGAGTAGATTTTATCAGGATCCTTGAGCCACATAGCCCCAGCTTCGTTTTTGACGATTTTGTTAACTGGGCAGCCCATGTTGATATCAACGATATCAGTCGTGGTATTTTCTTGGATGAATTCTGCTGCGCGTGCTAGGCTGTCTTCATCGCTACCAAAAAGTTGGATAGAAACTGGGTTTTCGCCCTCATCGATATGAAGCATGTGAAGGGTTTTTTCGTTGTTGTATTGGATTCCCTTGTCAGAGACCATTTCCATGACAACGAGTCCAGCGCCAAGTTCTTTTGCGATAGTACGGAAGGCTGAGTTAGTCACACCAGCCATAGGCGCTAGAACGGTACGATTGGGAATCTCAACATTGCCAATCATAAAAGGTGTATTAAGATTTGTCACGAATGAGTTCCTCCAGGTCGTTTGCATCAAAATTATAAGTAGTTTGGCAGAATTGACAAGTGATTTCGGCCCCGTGGTCTTCGTCCTTCATTTCCTGCAAGTCTGAGTTTGGAAGACTAGAAAGAGCCTTCATAAAACGTTCTTTGCTACAGTCACATTGGAAACGAATTTCTTCTTCAGACAGACGTTTGTATGGTTCGTCTCCGTAGATAGCCTTGAGAAGGGCTTCGATATGGTCGTCGCTTTCTAGAAGAGTCGAAATAGCTGTCATCTCTTGGATGCGTTTTTCAAAACGAGCAATTTCTTCTTCCTTGGCTCCTGGCAACACTTGGAGAAGGAAGCCACCTGCAACCTTAACCTTGTCCTCTTTGTCCAAAAGGACATTGAGACCAACTGCTGACGGCGTTTGTTGGCTTTCTGTTAGGTAGAAAGCAAGGTCTTCACCGATTTCTCCAGAGATGAGGGGAGTCATGGAGTTATATGGATTACCAGTGCCGTAGTCAGTAATGACTAGGAATTGACCGTTTCCGACAAAAGGCCCAACGAGGACTTCGCCTGTTGCAGTCTTTTTGATGTCAACACCAGGGTTTTGAACGTAGCCTTTGACGTTACCCTTGGTATCTGCAACTGTGATAATGGCACCGAGGGAGCTAGTCCCAAGAACCTTGACAGTTAGCTTGGTATTTCCTTTTTCGTTGGCAGCGAGAATTTGACTGGCGATTAAAGTACGACCAAGCGCTACGGTTGAACTAGCTTGGGTTTGATGTTTTTCTTGAGCAGTGCGGACGGTTTCAGTGCTGTCAAGGACAAAAGCACGAAAGGCTCCGCTTTCTGATATAGTTTTAATAATTTTATCCATAGCTACTATTTTAGCATAAAAATGCCCAAAGGGGGAGTGCTGTGTTTGCTGATTCTGAGGATTATTTGAGTTGGAAACTGGAGCAAAACTGAAAAGATAAACAGATTATTTTAGCATTTTTGTATTTTATACTATGCTTGAAGAAGAAAAGGAAAGGGGTAACAAAAGTATTTAGGAGACTTGATGGAAAAAGCTAAGTCTGGTCAATTTTTAGTCCTTTCTTTTTATTATAGGAGTCACAAACGACTTTAGAAGGAACAAACACCAGTCTATTATTTAAAAAACGGCTTGGATATGGAAGATTTGGCAGTGATTCGTCAGATACAATTTACTTAAAAGGCTTGGGGAACCAGGTCTTTTTTGTGAAATTCTCACAATCTTATCAAAAATTTTTAAAATTTTAAAAAATTGATAAACAAGAAAGCGTTTTATTTTGTATACTAGTTAGTATAAAGAGGAAATAACCTCAAGATCTTTATCAGGAGGACAGAACATGTCACAAGAAAAATACATCATGGCTATTGACCAAGGAACTACCAGTTCTCGTGCCATTATTTTCAACAAAAAAGGGGAAAAGGTTAGCTCGAGTCAAAAAGAATTCACACAAATCTTCCCACAAGCAGGTTGGGTTGAGCACAATGCAAATGAAATTTGGAACTCTGTCCAATCTGTAATCGCTGGGGCTTTTATCGAAAGTGGTATCAAGCCAAATCAAATCCAAGCTATCGGGATTACCAACCAGCGTGAAACGACAGTTGTTTGGGATAAGAAAACAGGTCTTCCTATCTACAACGCTATCGTTTGGCAGTCTCGTCAGACAGCGCCTTTGGCTGAACAGCTAAAAAAACAAGGTTATGTAGAGAAATTCCATGAAAAGACTGGTTTAATCATCGATGCTTATTTCTCAGCTACTAAGGTTCGCTGGATTTTGGACCATGTAGAAGGCGCTCAAGAGAGAGCAGAAAAGGGGGAATTGCTCTTTGGGACTATCGATACTTGGCTGGTTTGGAAATTGACTGACGGTGCAGCTCATGTGACTGACTACTCCAATGCAGCCCGTACTATGCTTTATAACATTAAAGAACTCAAATGGGATGATGAGATTTTGGAAATCCTCAACATTCCTAAAGCTATGCTCCCAGAAGTTCGTTCAAATTCTGAACTCTATGGTCAGACAACTCCATTCCATTTCTACGGTGGAGAAGTGCCAATCTCTGGTATGGCAGGTGACCAACAAGCAGCCCTCTTTGGTCAGTTGGCTTTTGATCCTGGTATGGTTAAAAATACCTACGGAACTGGTTCCTTCATCATCATGAACACTGGTGAAGAAATGCAGTTGTCTGAAAACAACCTTTTGACAACGATTGGTTATGGTATTAACGGCAAGGTTTACTATGCTTTGGAAGGTTCTATCTTCATCGCAGGAAGTGCCATTCAATGGCTTCGTGACGGTCTTCGCATGGTGGAAAACTCACCAGAGTCTGAAAAATATGCTCTTAATTCTCACAATAATGACGAAGTCTATGTCGTACCTGCCTTTACAGGTCTAGGGGCACCATACTGGAACCAAAACGCTCGAGGATCTGTCTTTGGCTTGACTCGTGGAACAACTAAAGAAGACTTTATCAAGGCGACTTTGCAATCTATCGCTTATCAAGTACGTGACATCATCGACACCATGCAAGTGGATGCTCAGACAGCTATCCAAGTCTTGAAGGTAGATGGTGGTGCAGCCATGAACAACTTCCTCATGCAGTTCCAAGCTGACATCTTGGGAATTGATATCGCACGCGCTAAAAACTTGGAAACAACTGCCCTAGGGGCAGCCTTCCTGGCAGGATTGTCAGTAGGCTACTGGAAGGACTTGGATGAGTTGAAACTCTTGAACGAGACAGGAGAACTTTTCGAACCATCGATGAACGAATCTCGTAAGGAACAACTCTATAAGGGCTGGAAGAAGGCTGTGAAAGCAACTCAAGTCTTTGCGGAAATCGACGACTAATACTCAATGAAAATCAAAGAGCAAACTAGGAAGCTAGCCGCAGGTTGCTCAAAGCACTGCTTTGAGGTTGCAGATAGAACTGACGAAGTGAGCTCAAAACACTGTTTTGAGGTTGTGGATAGAACTGACGAAGTCAGTAACCATACCTACGGTAAGGCGACGCTGACGTGGTTTGAAGAGATTTTCGAAGAGTATAATACTGAAAGAATAAAGCGACTCAGTTAAAAAGTGTGTAAATATGGAATTTTCAAAGAAAACACGTGAATTATCAATTAAAAAAATGCAGGAACGCATCTTGGATCTCTTGATTATCGGTGGAGGAATTACAGGGACTGGTGTAGCCTTGTAGGCGGCAGCTAGTGGGCTTGAGACTAGTTTAATTGAAATGCAGGATTTCGCAGAAGGAACATCAAGCTGTTCAACAAAATTGGTTCACGGAAGCCTTCGTTACCTCAAACAATTTGACGTAGAAGTAGTCTCAGATACAGTATCTGAACGTGCAGTGGGACCTTTGATTGTCGGTATCGGTCTATCACTGGGTGGGACAACTGGTTATGCCTTGAACCCTGCTCGTGACCTTGGTCCTCGCATCATGCACAGCCTTCTGCCAATTCCAAACAAGGGAGATGGGGACTGGTCTTATGCTTGGATTCCAGTTGTAGGACATATCCTCGGTGTAGCCTTGGCTGTACTCGTATTCTCACTTTTCTAATTTAGAAAACAATGATGTTGACAGAGCTTGGGACGAAAATCTCAGGCTCTTTTTTGCCATTTTTGATGGCAAAAATATTGATATTTTAACTTATCTTAAAGTAAGCTAAAACCAACTTTTAAATGACGGTAAACAGTTGAAAATTAGCATGATAAAGTGGTAAAATGGGAACAAGAAAAATAGTAAATGTATATTTGCATAAAATTATTGAAAATTTACAAAAAGAAGTTAATTATGGATAAAAAGAAACCAATCTATGTTTTTTTAGGACAAACTGTCCTGTATTTTATTGTTCTACTTGGTTTGCTTTACTTTTTTAGTTACCTAGGACAAAGTCAGGGAAGTTTTATTTACAATGAATTTTAGTTTAAAGGAGAAGAATCATCGTGTCTAATAAGCCGATAAAAGATATGATTGAAGTGATTGAATATTTCGCCCAAACTCAACCTACCTTTCCAGTATACAATCTCTTAGGGCAAGAGCACACTTATGGTGATTTGAAGGCTGATTCGGATAGTTTGGCTGCAACCATTGATCAGCTAGGCTTACCTGAAAAATCTCCTGTGGTGGTTTTTGGTGGTCAGGAGTATGAGATGTTGGCTACCTTTGTGGCCCTGACCAAGTCAGGTCATGCCTATATTCCCATCGATAGCCATTCAGCCTTAGAACGAGTTTCCGCTATCGTAGAAGTAGCAGAACCGAGCTTGATTATTGCTATTTCAGATTTTCCATTAGAGCAGACAAGTATACCAATACTGAATTTAGAGCAAGTCCATGAAGCCTTTTCTCGAAGTTCCAGCTATACCATCATGCATTCAGTAAAAGGAGATGATAACTACTACATCATCTTTACATCAGGGACAACTGGAAAACCAAAAGGGGTGCAAATTTCGCATGATAACTTGCTTAGCTTCACCAACTGGATGATTACAGACAAGGAATTTGCGACGCCAGAGCGTCCACAAATGTTGGCGCAACCACCCTATTCCTTTGACTTGTCTGTCATGTATTGGGCACCGACCTTGGCTCTTGGAGGAACGCTTTTTGCCCTCCCATCAGCCCTTACTCAAGACTTTAAGCAACTCTTTGCGACCATCTTTTCACTTCCGATTGCTATCTGGACTTCAACGCCATCTTTTGCAGATATGGCCATGCTGTCTGAAGATCTCAATGCTGAAAAGATGCCAGGGATTACCCATTTCTACTTTGATGGAGAAGAGTTGACAGTTAAAACTGCTCAAAAATTGCGCGAGCGTTTCCCAAATGCACGCATCATCAATGCCTACGGCCCAACGGAAGCGACGGTAGCTTTGTCGGCAGTCGCTATTACAGATGAGATGTTAGCGACTCTTAAACGCTTGCCAATCGGTTATACCAAAAAAGACTCTCCAACCTTCATCATTGATGAGGCAGGCAACAAATTGCCAAATGGGGCGCAAGGGGAAATCATCGTGTCTGGACCGGCTGTTTCAAAAGGTTATATGAATAATCCAGAGAAAACAACAGAAGCCTTCTTCGAATTTGAAGGTCTTCCAGCTTACCACACAGGCGATGTCGGAACCATGACGGACGAAGGCCTCCTTCTCTATGGTGGACGGATGGACTTCCAGATCAAGTTTAATGGCTATCGTATTGAACTAGAGGATGTCTCTCAAAACTTGAACAAATCCAAGTACGTTGAATCTGCTGTTGCAGTACCGCGCTACAACAAAGATCACAAGGTCCAAAATCTCTTAGCCTATGTCATCTTAAAAGATGGGGTCAAGGAACAGTTTGAGCGCGAAATTGATATTACCAAAGCCATTAAGGAAGATTTGGAGGATATCATGATGTCTTACATGATGCCGTCTAAGTTCCTTTACAGAAAGGAATTGCCACTAACTCCGAATGGCAAGATTGACATCAAAGGCTTAATCAATGAGGTAAATAATAGATGATGGATTTCCTAAAACAGCTACCTCATATTGAGCCTTATGGGAATCCACAGTACTTTTTGTACGTAATTACGGCTATCTTGCCAATCTTTATCGGACTTTTTTTCAAAAAACGTTTTGCCTGGTATGAAATATTGGTTAGTTTGTTCTTTATCGTAACTATGTTGACGGGGGGCAAGACTAATCAGATAGCTGCCTTAGGTATTTATCTGATATGGCAAATATTACTGGTACTTTTTTACAAGCAGTATCGAAAAGTCCGAGATGGCAAATGGATTTTCTACTTGGTGAGTCTATTATCGTTACTTCCCATCATTTTTGTCAAAGTGCAACCAGCTATTAATGGCACACAGTCTTTATTAGGATTTATTGGTATTTCCTATTTGACTTTTCGTTCGGTGGGAATCATTATTGAACTCAGAGATGGAGTCATTAAGGAATTAAAGTTGTGGGAGTATTTACGTTTTCTCCTCTTTATGCCGACTTTCTCAAGTGGTCCCATTGATCGTTTCAAACGTTTTAATGAAAATTATAAGACGATTCCAGAACGTGATGAGTTGATGGACATGCTAGCCGATTCAGTTCGGTATATCATGTTAGGATTTCTGTATAAATTTATCCTAGCTCATATTTTAGGTGAAATCTTATTACCTCCGCTAAAAAATCTAGCTTTGCAGACAGGTGGTCTCTTTAACTATTATGTGGTCGCAGTCATGTATACATTTGGTTTGGAGCTCTTCTTTGATTTTGCGGGTTATTCTATGTTTGCTTTGGCGATTTCAAATCTGATGGGAATTCGTAGTCCAATCAATTTCAACAAACCTTTCTTGTCGAGAGATTTGAAAGAGTTTTGGAATCGTTGGCACATGAGTTTATCTTTCTGGTTCCGTGACTTTGTCTTTATGCGCATGGTCATGGTGATGACGAGAAAGAAGTTTTTTAAGAATCGAAATGTGACTTCAAGTGTCGCCTATATTCTGAATATGCTCCTTATGGGGTTCTGGCATGGGATAACTTGGTTTTACATCGCCTACGGACTCTTTCATGGAGTGGGCTTAGTCATTAATGATGCCTGGGTTCGAAAGAAAAAAACGCTCAATAAAGAACGTAAGAAAGCAGGGCGACCTCCCTTGCCTGAGAACCGTTGGGTTCAGTTGCTTGGCATGGTTATAACCTTCCATGTCGTAATGATTTCATTCTTAATCTTTTCTGGATTTTTGAATGATTTATGGTTTAAAAAATAAAAGGAATTAAAAAATGGATATCAAATCAGAAGTTATTGAAATTATTGATGAATTGTTTATGGAAGATGTTTCTGACATGATGGATGAGGATCTTTTTGATGCGGGTGTCTTGGACAGTATGGGAACAGTTGAATTGATCGTGGAAATCGAAAATCGCTTTGATATTCGTGTCCCAGTTACAGAATTTGGTCGTGATGACTGGAATACAGCTAAAAAAATCGTAGCAGGTATTACGGAGTTGCAGAATGCTTAAGCGTTTGTGGTTAATCTTTGGCCCTTTGCTTCTTGCTAGTTTTCTTGTCTTCTTACTGCTCTTTTTTTATCCAAACAACCCAAGTCATAATTTGACTGAAGAAAAATATTCTGCCGCTTCTGTTAGTACAGAGAGCTTTAAGGAGAGAAGCCAAAAAGTGAGAGCCTTTACGGAACCCAATATGCGCTTTATTCCTTTTTTGGGCTCAAGTGAGTGGATTCGTTTTGATAGTGTGCATCCTGCGGTCTTGGCGGAGAAGTATAGTCGCCCCTACCGGCCCTACTTTTTAGGACAAGCAGGAGCAGCCTCTCTCAATCAGTATTTCGGTCTGCAGCAAATCTTACCAGAAATCGAGGAAAGACAGGCGGTATTTGTCATTTCGCCTCAGTGGTTTACAGAGGAGGACTATGAACCAGCATTCTTCCAAAACTACTTTAACAACGATCAGTTGGCAGCCTTTCTAGAAAATCAATCGGGAGATATAGCAGCCAAACATGCAGCTAAACGTCTCTTAAAGCAAAATCCTGGAGTCTCTATGAAGGGGATCGTTGAGAAGCTGTCAAAGGGTGAGGAATTATCAGAGATCGACCATGCTATTATCAAGGCTTTTGCGCGTTTTAATGAGCGTCAGGCCTCTCTATTTGGGCAATTTTCCATTCGAGGAAAACTCAAGTACAAGGAACACGTGGAGAACTATTTAAAAGATCTTCCGGATCAATTTTCTTATGAAGAGTTAGAAAAAATTGCTCGAAAGGATGCAGAAGCCAATACCAGTAACAATGATATGGGAATTGAAAATCAATTTTATAAGACCCAGGTGAAAGACTACCTCGAGAAATATAAGGGCTATCAAAAGAATTATAATTTCCTCAAGTCCTCTGAGTACAATGATTTGCAGTTGGTCCTTAATCAATTTGCCAAATCAAAGGTTAATGTGCTCTTTGTCTTTCAACCTGTCAATCAAAAATGGATGAACTATACAGGTTTGAGCGAAGAAATGTATCAACACTCTATTGAAAAAATTCGTTACCAGTTGGAAAGTCAGGGTTTCACTAATATCGCTGACTTTTCAAAAAATGGTGGAGATCCCTACTTTGTTAAGGATACGATTCATATTGGTTGGTTAGGCTGGTTAGCATTTGATAAGGTGGTAAATCCCTTTTTGAGCAATCCGACAACAGCACCTAATTACCAAATGAATGACCGTTTCTTTAGCCAGGATTGGGCAAATTACGATGGGAATATTAAAGATTTTCAATAATATAGAAAAGGAGTTTGAGCTTTTTGTTCAGACTTTTTATGAAATGTCAGATAGCTTGCCCTAAAAAAGGTTAAAAGTTTTAAAATGATGCTAAATAGCGTATAATAGTAGAAGAAAGAAGAGAAAGGGATTTCAAAATGAATAAACGTTTTTTGTTGCCTGTCCTATCGACAGCCCTATTAGCTCCAGCCTTTTTAGCTGGACAAGTCTATGCTGAAGAAAATACTGGTACTTCAGAAGCTACAGAAGTTGTGAGCACTGCAGAAGCACCAGTAGTAGCAGCGACTCCTGAAGTTGTTACAAGTCCGGCAACGCCAGCTGAAGAAGCTGCACCTCAAAAAGAAGAACAAGATACTGTTATCTTGCATACCAATGACGTGCATGGTCGTATCGTAGAAGAAAAAGGAGTAATTGGAGATGCCAAGCTCGCGACAGTTATTGAGAAGGAGCGAGAAAAGGGCAACCAAACGACTCTAGTAGTGGATGCAGGTGATGCCTTCCAAGGTCTGCCGATTTCAAACTCTACAAAGGGTGAAGCTCGTGCCAAAATCCTAAATGAGATGGGTTACGATGCTATGGCTGTGGGAAATCATGAGTTTGACTTTGGACTTGACGAAGCTAAAAAATACAAAGAAATTTTGAACTTCCCATTGCTTAGCTCAAATACTTATGTGAATGGAGCTCGTTTATTTGAAGCGGCAACAATTGTTGATAAGAATAAGGATGTTGAAGGTGATGAATTTGTCGTCATCGGTGTGACAACGCCTGAAACGGCTACCAAGACCCACCCTAAAAATGTTACAGGTGTAACCTTTACAGAGCCTATTGCAGAGGTTAATAAGGTTATCGAAGAAATTCAAGCTAAAGCCTTGGCAGAAGGCAAGGACTACAAACACTATGTTGTCCTTGCTCACTTGGGAGTTGATACAACAACGCCAGTAGAATGGCGCGGTTCAACACTTGCAGAAGCACTTTCAAAAAATCCTCTTTTGAAAGGTAAGCGTGTTACAGTGATTGACGGTCACTCTCATACAGTAGAATCGACTACCTATGGGAACAATGTGACCTACAACCAGACAGGAAGCTATCTCCATAACGTTGGTAAAATCACTTACAAATCTCGTCAATTATTAGGAAATCCAAGCCAGGTACCTGCTGCAGATGCTAAGAAATTAGAAGCCAATCCAAAGATTGCAGCCATGGTCAAAGAAATCAAAGAAAAATATGACGCTGAAAATGCTATAGAAGTTGTTTCAAATAGCCCAGTTGAATTGAACGGTGACCGTGAAAATGTTCGTGTCCGCGAAACAAACCTTGGAAATGTTGTGGCAGATTCTCTCTACCAGTATGGTCAAACAGGATTTAGTCATCCAACAGATATCGCTGTGACAAATGGTGGAGGCTTGCGTGAAACTATTGCCAAAGGTAAACCAATCACAAAAGGAAATGTCATTGCAGTCTTGCCATTTGGAAACACAATTTCACAAATTCAAGTAACTGGTCAGCAAGTTCTGGATATGTTTGAAAAATCACTCGGCTCTATCTTGCAGGTTGATAAGGCAGGAAAAATTGTCCTGGATGAAAATGGCCAACCATTGCTAGAACCAAGTGGCGGATTCTTACAGATTTCAGGAGCCAAGGTCTACTACGATACAAACCTAGCTGCAGGCAAACGCGTCTTGGCTATTCAAGTGAAGAATCGTGCGACTGGTCTTTATGAAAAACTAGATTTAGAAAAAGTTTACTACCTAGCAACTAATGACTTCCTTGCAGCAGGTGGTGACGGTTATACTATGCTTGGTGGTGCCAGAGAAGAAGGCCCTTCAATGGATGCTGCCTTTGAAGATTACCTTAAAACAGCTGATTTGACTCAGTATGAAAAGGTAAATCCAAATTCACGCACGATTTCTGTGGACTCAAAAACATTTAAACTTCCTGAAGAAGGTAAAGAGCAGGATCCAGCTAAACCAGTAGAAGACCAAGCAACAAAACCGACTCAACCTTCTACTGTAAAAGTTGATTATAAGGTTGCAGATAAGTTTGCTAAGAAAACAGTAGTCTCAGAGAAACTACTTCCAAATACAGGTAGTGAGCAATCTATTTTCATGATGCTATTGGGTATGATTCTTGGAGCGACAGCCCTCTGGACTAGCCGCAAACAAGAAAAATAATTCTAAAGGATGAAAACATCTCGGGTGTTTTCATCTTTTTTCTTGACTCCTTGCTTGGATGTGATATACTTAACTAGTAAAGGAATGGTGTGATACTCAATAAAAATCAAAGAGCAAACTAGGAAGCGAGACGCAGGCTGTACTTGAGTACGCCAAGACGAAGCTGACGTGGTTTGAATTTGATTTTTGAAGAGTATGAAAACCTTGTATTTATAGAAATTCCGTTCTGAGAAAGGAGCAAATCATGAGACAGTTGGCAAAAGATATCGATCATTTTTTAAATGAGATTATTCTCAAGGCGGAAAACCAACATGAAATTTTGATTGGCCATTGCACGAGTGATGTGGCTTTGACGAATACCCAGGAGCATATTCTCATGCTTTTATCAGAGGAGTCGCTAACCAACTCTGAGTTGGCGCGTCGTCTCAATGTCAGTCAAGCTGCCGTTACCAAGGCTATCAAATCCTTGGTCAAGGAGGGGATGTTAGAGACATCTAAGGATCCCAAGGATGCGCGCGTTATCTTCTATCGATTGACAGACTTGGCACGACCAATTGCTGAGGAACATCACCATCATCATGAGCACACCCTCTCGACTTATGAGCAGGTTGCTACTCAGTTCACACCAAACGAACAAAAAATTATCCAGCGGTTTTTAACTGCTTTAGTAGGAGAAATCAAGTAATGAGATACATCACAGTAGAGGATTTGTCCTTCTATTATGACAAGGAACCTGTGCTTGAGCATATCAATTACAGTGTTGATAGTGGGGAATTTGTCACACTGACAGGAGAAAATGGAGCGGCAAAGACTACTCTTATCAAGGCTAGTCTAGGTATTTTACAACCGAGAATTGGGAAAGTAAGCATCTCAAAGACAAATATTCATGGGAAAAAATTAAGAATTGCCTATCTTCCTCAGCAGATCGCCAGTTTCAATGCAGGCTTTCCAAGTACTGTTTATGAATTTGTTAAATCAGGTCGCTATCCAAGAAAGGGTTGGTTCCGTCGTTTGAATGCCCACGATGAAGAACATATCAAGGCTAGTTTAAACTCGGTTGGCATGTGGGAGCATCGGGATAAACGGATTGGCTCTCTCTCTGGTGGGCAAAAGCAAAGAGCTGTTATCGCACGCATGTTTGCTTCAGATCCTGATATCTTTGTTCTGGATGAGCCAACGACAGGGATGGATGCTGGCACCAAAAATGAATTTTATGAGCTCATGCACCATAGTGCCCACCATCATGGCAAGGCTGTTTTGATGATTACTCACGATCCTGAAGAAGTCAAAGACTATGCAGATCGCAATATTCACCTTGTTCGTGACCAAGATTCGCCATGGCGTTGCTTCAACGTCCATGAAAGTGATCAGGAGGTGGGCAATGCTTAATCTACTGTCTTATGATTTTATGCAGCGAGCCTTTTTAGCAGTTATTGCCATGAGTCTCTTTTCACCAGTTCTGGGGACTTTTCTAATCCTGCGCCGTCAAAGTCTTATGAGTGATACTCTCAGTCACGTCTCGCTTTCGGGTGTTGCCTTTGGCTTGGTTTTGGGGATTTCTCCGACCATCTCAACCATTGCCATTGTTTTGATTGCGGCGGTCTTTCTTGAATACTTGCGTACGGTTTATAAAAGCTTTATGGAGATTGGGACAGCCATTCTCATGTCTACAGGACTTGCAGTTTCACTTATTGTTATGAGTAAGGGGAAGAGTTCTAGCTCTATGAGTCTGGATCAGTACCTTTTTGGTTCTATCGTGACCATTAGTCAAGAGCAGGTCATTGGGCTCTTTGTTATTGCAGCTGTTGTGTTGGTCTTGACATTCCTCTTTTTAAGACCCATGTATATTCTAACTTTTGACGAGGATACAGCTTTTGTAGACGGTTTACCTGTGCGTACCATGTCTATCCTCTTTAATATGGTGACGGGGGTGGCTATTGCCCTCATGATACCAGCTGCGGGAGCACTTTTGGTATCGACTATCATGGTCTTACCAGCAAGTATTGCTTTGCGTCTAGGTAAAAACTTTAGTTCTGTGATGATTCTTGCCAGTGTTATTGGTTTTCTAGGCATGGTTGCGGGGCTTTATATATCCTATTATGCAGAAACACCACCGAGTGCAAGTATTACCATTATCTTTGTAGTTGTCTTCTTGTTAGTTAGCTTACTCAAACGTTTTATCAAATAGGAGAAAAAAATGAAAAAACTAGGCCTACTTTTGGCAAGTCTTGTGACGGTATTCTTAGTGGCTTGTTCCAATCAAAAACAGGCAGACGGAAAATTAAATATCGTCACAACTTTCTATCCTGTCTACGAATTTACCAAGCAAGTAGCAGGAGATACAGCCAATGTCGAGCTCTTGATTGGGGCAGGGACAGAACCACATGATTATGAACCATCGCCTAAGGCAGTTGCTAAAATCCAAGACGCTGATGCCTTCGTTTATGAAAATGAGAACATGGAAACATGGGTTCCCAAGCTTTTAGATTCACTAGATGCGAAAAAAGTAAAAACAATCAAGGCTACTGGAGATATGTTGCTTCTTCCAGGTAGTGAAGAAGAGGAAGACCATGATCATGGTGAAGAAGGCCATCATCACGAGTATGACCCTCATGTATGGTTGTCTCCTGCGCGTGCAATCAAACTTGTAGAGCACATCCGTGACAGTTTATCAGCTGACTATCCTGATAAAAAAGCAACCTTTGAGCAAAATGCAGCAGCCTATATCGAAAAATTGCAAGCCTTGGATAAGGCCTATACTGAAGGACTTTCTAGTGCTAAACAAAAGAGTTTTGTGACTCAACACGCTGCCTTTCGTTACTTAGCTTTAGACTACGGACTCAATCAAGTTTCTATCTCAGGTCTTTCCCCAGATGCGGAGCCATCAGCAAGCCGTTTGGCAGAATTGACCGAGTACATCAAGAAAAACAAAATTTCTTATATCTACTTTGAAGAAAATGCTTCTCAAGCCCTAGCGAATACCCTCTCAAAAGAAACAGGAGTGAAGTTAGATGTTCTGAATCCTCTTGAAAGCTTGACCGAAGAGGACATGAAAGCTGGAGAAAACTATATCTCTGTCATGGAGAAAAACCTCAAGGCACTCGAGCAGACAACTGATCAGGCAGGAGCAGAGATTGAACCAGAAAAGGCAGAGGAAACTAAAACCGTTCAAAATGGCTACTTTGAGGATGCAGATGTTAAGGACCGTACCCTAAGTGATTATGCTGGTAACTGGCAGTCTGTCTATCCTTTCCTTGAGGATGGGACTCTTGACCAAGTCTTTGAATACAAGGCTAAATTGACTGGTAAGATGACCAAGGATGAATATAAGGCCTACTATCAAAAGGGTTACCAAACAGATGTGACCAAGATTAACATCACGGATAACACTATGGAATTCATCCAAGGTGACCAAAGTAAAAAATATACATACAAGTATGTCGGCAAGAAAATCTTGACCTATAAGAAAGGGAATCGAGGAGTTCGTTATCTCTTTGAAGCGACAGATGCGGACGCTGGACAATTTAAGTATGTTCAGTTTAGCGACCACAATATCGCACCAGTTAAGACTGGGCACTTCCATATCTTCTTTGGAGGTACTAGCCAGGAAGCCCTCTTTGAAGAGATGGACAACTGGCCAACCTACTATCCAGAGAATTTATCTGGTCAAGAGATTGCCCAAGAAATGTTGGCTCATTAAATCCAAACAATCCTTCCTACATGGGGAGGATTTTTCTTGTTTTATCAGCGTTGAGCATCTGGGTTGACATTGGTTGGGAAGGGAGTACAATAGATGTAATAAAAATAATTACAACAAAGAGAGGTTTTCTATGGTTTACCAATATAATAGTCAGATTTATTTGGCTGAAGTAGCTTTAAATGTCAAGGACTTAGAAAGTCAGACAGCATTTTATCATCAGTTGCTTGGGTTGGAGATTTTGAATAAATCGGAAAAAGAAGTTCTTTTAGGTGCCGGTGGGAAACCGCTAGTTCGGCTAGTTAAGACAGATGACATTAGCAATCCTAAGCAAAGTTATGGTCTTTATCATATGGCACTTCTTTTGCCGACTCGTGAAGATTTGGCTAATGTTTTTAAACACTTGTTAGACCTGAAGATTCCACTAGTTGGTGGGGCTGATCATGGCTATAGTGAGGCCATCTATCTAGAAGACCTGGAGGGTAATGGCATAGAACTCTATAGAGATAAGCCTGTGACAGTCTGGGATATTCGTGAGGACGGGCGAATTATTGGTGTGACAGAAGAGCTATCTGCCCAAGCTATCTATGAACTAGGACGAGACATAGAGCCTTTTGTGATCGCAGAAGGCACTCGCATGGGCCATGTTCACCTATCTGTTAAGAATAGCCGAGAAGCGAGTACATTCTATCAAGAGTCTCTAGGTCTGGAGGATAAATTCACGATTCCACATGCCAGTTGGATAGCATCAGGAACTTATCACCATCATCTAGCTGTAAATGAATGGGGTGGTAAAAACTTAGCTCGACGTGAGAATGGATTGACAGGCCTAGCCTACTATGTGGTGAAAGTTGAGAACAAAGAGGAATTATTAAAAGTATTTGCTCAATCTCAAACTGGCAAGACGACAACTCAGTGGATTTCTTCGGCAGAGTTCAGCATGACTGATAAAGACGGCATTGTTACTCGAGTGAGAGTGGGGAACTAGGAGTCTTTATCTTTAAGATAAGTGCTCCTTTTGACAAGGATTTTCATTAGAGATATAATGAGGAAAAAATGTTCAAGGAAAAAGAGATGACAAAATCAAAGTATATTACTCGCCTTAAACGTTCTGAAGGTCAATTGCGGGGGATCCAAAAAATGATAGAGGAGGAGCGTGATTGTGTCGATATCCTTACTCAATTAACAGCAGTTCGATCCAGTGTTGATCGTGTGATTGAGTTAATCATTACGGAAAATTTAACGACTTGTATCAATGACCCTCTAGAGGATCCCCAAGCCCAGAAGGGACGTTTAGAAAAAGCTGTTCAATACTTGATTAAACGTAAGTAAACTGCTCCTTCTATGCTATAATAGTAGTGAATACACAGATATAAGAAGTGGCTCTTTACAGAAGTCAATAAACTACTAGCATCATTGATTCAAGCTACGTAGATGAAGTTGACAGAGGAGATTCGATAGACTCATTTGAAAGGATCTTGGCAAATAGCAAATGATACGATTCTTATCTCAGATGAGCTAATCAAGTTTTAAGCTGGACCATTGGGACCGGATTTTGTGCAAATCTATCAGGGTCAAGGGGCAGATAGACTTTCTTGTGAAATTAGTGTTACAAATCCATACGATCATTTATGGAAAAATAGGCTTGGATGTGGAAGTATTGTTTTTCGTGATTCACAAGCCATCTTAGAGCAGAGCATACTGCCTGATTTTAAAAATTGGAGTGTTAGAACAGATATGAGAACAAGTGAAACCTACCTAGAAATCGCTCAACTATTAACCAGTAATCAGGAAATTTTAGAAAGTTTGAAAGTCTGTTTTGAGACACCGCAAACTTATTTCCAAGAGCATGCTGATCGATATGATGAACGTTGTATTGATGCAGAGGATGACGAGGCTAGGCTCCAATGGATTGGCCTGGCGGATGAGTTGCTAGAGAGTGGTAGTTTTGTGGAGTTAGACTGGAATACGGAGAAGGAAGATTTTCTCTATGAGCTAGAATCCTTGGTTGTGAAATACAAGCTCCCTTTGCAGGAGGAGTGGTTCAAAGAGGATGGGGATATTCCGTTGTGGGCCCAAACTCTAGATCAAGAGTGGGAGTCGCGAGGCTTCTGTCTAGCAGCTATGGACATTGATAGCGATAGCTATGTCCTCTTTCCGTGTCAAGTAAGAGATTTGTCAAGCCTTATCACCCTTAGTCAAAAAGTAAATCAGCGCTTTGACTATGCTAAAAATATGTAATTGCTAGTAGATTAAAGGAGCGAGCCCAGGATGACTTTTGCTTTTAAAGATGCACCCGAAACAGCCTGTATCGTTTGCCAACATGTTTTGGATGGGAAAAATCCGATTACCTTTATCTCCCATGATAAAGAGGATGGGATGTGGCAATTTTTGTGTTCAGAAGATCATATCCTAGAGGACGTCCGTCTTATTTCCCAAGCTGAAGCATTTCAAATAGATGAGTCCATCGGTCAAGTTGCGGATTTGCCTAGAGGCTTTGTGATAGAACGGACAGAGGCTAAAGGTAGATGGAAGGCATATTTGTCATCAGCTGTGGAATCATAGCTTAAGTCTTAAAAAGTCCTTTTGTTAAAAGTGTAAATGAAACCGATAATCCTTAAAATCCAGTTGTAGCTACAAACATACACTTAGGAGGTAGCAAGATGGAATTGTACAGTAAAGTAGTGGCAAAGCTAGAAGAGTTAGCTATTCCCTTTGAAGTTGTGGAGCATGAGCCTGCCCTAACGACTGAGCAAGCAGATAGTTTTATCGAAGGAATCGAGGGTGTTCGCACCAAAACCATGTTTCTAACTAACAAAAAGAAAACAGCTTTTTATCTTGTTATTATGGATGATAAAAAACGTCTGGATATGGAGTTATTGAAGGATTTGATCGGGGCCAATAGGATTCGTATGGCTTCTTCTGAGAGTCTCTTTGAAAAAATGAGCTTGCCTGCAGGAGTTGTTTCTCCCTTTGGTTTGCTTAACAATGCTGATAAGGATATCCAAGTTTATTTCGACAAAGAAATTATGTCGGAAAGACGGATGAGTTTTCACCCTAATACTAACGAGAAAACCCTCTTTTTAGATAGGACAGATTTACTGAAATTCTTAGAAGCCATTGGCTATCAAGCTCATATCCTTGAATTATAAAGCTCAAAAGAGGATGACTACCAAGTTTTCAAAATTAGAAAAACGCCTACTATCAAGTGTTGACAAAACTTGACGGTAGGCGTTTTATTATGGGGAAGTGTACTGAGTTTTCACTTCCATTTTATACTCAATGAAAATCAAAGAGCAAACTAGGAAGCGAGCCGCAGGCTGTACTTGAGTACGGCAAGACGAAGCTGACGTGGTTTGAAGAGATTTTTGAAGAGTATTAATCTCTTCAAACCTATTGTGCTGATTCTACTTGGCCTGGCCAGTGGTTCATACCACCTTCTACATTTGTGACCTTGAGTCCTTGGGCACTAAGGAAGGAGCAGGCAGATGCGGAGCGAGCTCCACCTTGGCAGATGATATAGTATTCTTGATCGTCTTTGAGTTCTTTGTAGCCTTGCTCCAAGGTACTTAGAGGTAGATTTTTTGCACTAGGTGCATGCCCTGCTTGGTATTCATGTACTTCACGTACGTCGATAAGATTGAGTTCTTGGTTCTGATACTTTTCATAAAAGTCAGCCATGCTGATACTAGTTTTCATATTCGACTCCTTCTGGGTTAGTCATTTTGTATAGGGAACGCCGTCAAGCTTTTGGACGGCAACGCTTGCTTACTTGAGGATTGGCTTAGCGATAAAGCTACCAAGACTACTGTGGCAGCTAACAATGTAGATTTGGTTCCTGTCTAGTTCTTCCAAGTCTTCATGCCACCTCGAACATTGATGACATGGTAGCCTTTCTTCTTTAGTTTTTTCGCAGCCATCTTACTGCGAACACCAGACTGACAAATGAGATATAAGGTTTCTTTTGTCGCTGGTTCATAAGAACCGATTTCAGTCAGGGGAACATTCTTGGCGCTTTCGATATGGCCTCTGCCAAATTCCGTAGGGGTCCGAACGTCCAGTAGCTGAATGGGTTCTTTGAGTTTAGCTTCTAACTCGCTAGTAGAAATACTGTCAATTTTTGTAAACAAATGAAACATAGGTACCTCCAAATATACCCTTATTGGGTATATTAAACCACTAAGTATAGTTTTTGTCAAGAAAGTTGAATTGACAAGCATTCTTTCTTATTTAGAAAAGTTTTTGTGCTTTTCCAGTATGTTAGATGATACACTACAAACAAGGGAGAACCGTTTTTTCAGTTGGTCGGCAGGATATATCATACAAGTGATTCTAATTATTCAAGAACAAACCAATGAAAACATTCTTTTCTGAAAACAAGCCCTATCAATATTTCAGGCAAAAAAATCGTTCAAAACCCTTGAAAAATCAAAGAAAATTAGGTATAATATGAATAATCATTTGTCGTAGGTTTTGTCTGAAATATTGTCCAGGCAAGGCTCACAGCAGTTAAATCTTCTTACAAAAGTCAGATTTAGCTGCTCTTTTTGTGCTTTTTTTCAGGTTTTCTAGTGTTTGTAACAAAGATTTAAAAATTCTGAAAATTAGTCGAGGGGGATAAGTTGATAGGGTTTTTAGAACCCTCTAACGATAATTACTAGCTTAGATCACTAGGCTTGAAACTTTATTTTAAAGGAGAATCATCTTGGCAGGACATGACGTTCAATACGGGAAACATCGTACCCGTCGTAGTTTTTCAAGAATCAAAGAAGTTCTTGACTTACCAAATTTGATTGAAATTCAAACTGATTCATTCAAAGATTTCCTAGACCATGGTCTGAAGGAAGTGTTTGAAGATGTATTGCCAATTTCAAACTTCACAGACACAATGGAGTTGGAATTTGTTGGCTATGAAATCAAAGAACCTAAATATACGCTTGAAGAAGCTCGTATCCACGATGCCAGCTACTCAGCACCTATCTTTGTAACCTTCCGCTTGATTAACAAAGAAACTGGCGAAATCAAGACACAGGAAGTATTCTTTGGTGATTTCCCAATCATGACTGAGATGGGAACCTTTATCATCAATGGTGGTGAACGTATCATCGTATCACAGTTGGTGCGTTCTCCAGGTGTTTACTTTAATGATAAAGTAGACAAAAACGGTAAAGTGGGTTACGGTTCAACTGTTATCCCTAACCGTGGAGCTTGGTTGGAACTTGAAAGCGACTCAAAAGACATCGCCTACACTCGTATCGACCGCACTCGTAAAATCCCATTTACGACCTTGGTTCGTGCGCTTGGTTTCTCAGGTGATGACGAAATCTTTGATATCTTTGGTGACAGCGAGTTGGTTCGCAACACTGTTGAAAAAGATATCCATAAAAACCCAATGGACTCTCGTACAGACGAAGCTTTGAAAGAAATCTATGAGCGTCTTCGTCCAGGTGAGCCTAAGACTGCAGAAAGTTCACGTAGCTTGCTTGTAGCACGTTTCTTTGATCCACGTCGCTATGATTTGGCAGCTGTTGGTCGTTACAAGATCAATAAAAAACTCAATGTTAAAACACGCTTGCTTAACCAAACAATTGCGGAGCCATTGGTAGATCCTGAAACTGGTGAAATCTTGGTGGAAGCTGGGACAGTTATGACTCGCAGCGTTATTGAAAGTATCGAAAGTCATTTGGATGGCGATTTGAACAAGATTGTCTACATTCCAAATGATGCTGCCGTAGTAACAGAACCAGTTGTTCTTCAAAAATTCAAGGTTGTTGCACCAACTGATCCAGACCGTGTTGTAACTATTATCGGTAATGCTAATCCAGATGACAAGGTTCGCATCGTCACTCCTGCGGATATCTTGGCTGAGATGAGCTACTTCCTCAACTTGGCTGAAGGTATTGGTCGTGTGGATGATATCGACCACCTTGGGAACCGTCGTATCCGTGCTGTTGGTGAATTGCTTGCTAACCAAGTACGTCTAGGACTTTCTCGTATGGAACGTAATGTCCGTGAACGTATGTCTGTTCAGGACAATGAAGTCTTAACACCACAACAAATTATCAATATCCGTCCTGTAACAGCTGCGGTTAAAGAATTCTTTGGTTCATCACAGTTGTCACAGTTCATGGACCAACACAACCCTCTTTCTGAGTTGTCTCACAAACGTCGTTTGTCAGCCTTAGGACCTGGTGGTTTGACACGTGACCGTGCTGGATATGAAGTGCGTGACGTGCACTACACTCACTATGGTCGTATGTGTCCAATCGAGACACCTGAAGGACCGAACATCGGTTTGATCAACAACTTGTCATCTTACGGTCACTTGAACAAATATGGTTTTGTTCAAACACCATATCGTAAGGTTGACCGTGAAACAGGCAAAGTAACGAACGAAATCGTTTGGTTGACTGCCGATGAAGAGGATGAATTTACTGTAGCGCAGGCTAACTCACGCCTTAACGAAGATGGCACATTTGCTGAGAAAACAGTTATGGGACGTCACCAAGGGGTCAACCAAGAGTACCCAGCTAGCGTTGTAGATTATATGGACGTATCACCTAAGCAGGTAGTTGCCGTTGCGACAGCATGTATTCCTTTCTTGGAAAACGACGACTCCAACCGTGCCCTCATGGGTGCCAACATGCAACGTCAGGCTGTTCCTTTGATCAATCCAAAAGCACCTTACGTTGGTACTGGTATGGAATACCAAGCAGCCCATGACTCAGGAGCTGCAGTGATTGCACAACATGGTGGTAAGGTTACCTATGCGGATGCGGACAAGGTAGAAGTTCGTCGTGAAGATGGTTCATTGGATGTTTACCATATTCAAAAATTCCGTCGTTCAAACTCAGGTACTGCCTACAACCAACGTACCCTTGTTCGAGTTGGTGATCTTGTAGAAAAAGGTGACTTTATCGCTGACGGACCTTCTATGGAAAATGGGGAAATGGCGCTTGGACAAAACCCAATCGTTGCCTACATGACATGGGAAGGTTACAACTTCGAGGATGCCGTTATCATGAGCGAACGCTTGGTTAAAGACGATGTTTATACATCTGTCCACCTTGAAGAATACGAATCAGAAACGCGCGATACAAAGCTTGGACCTGAAGAAATTACTCGTGAAATTCCAAACGTTGGTGAAGATGCTCTTAAAGACCTTGACGAAATGGGGATTATCCGTATCGGTGCTGAGGTTAAAGAAGGGGACATCCTTGTAGGTAAAGTAACACCTAAGGGTGAGAAAGACCTTTCAGCTGAAGAACGTCTCTTGCACGCTATCTTCGGAGACAAGTCTCGTGAAGTTCGTGATACTTCTCTTCGTGTACCACACGGTGCCGATGGTGTTGTTCGTGATGTTAAGATCTTTACACGTGCAAATGGAGATGAATTGCAATCAGGTGTTAACATGCTGGTTCGAGTTTACATCGCTCAAAAACGTAAGATCAAGGTCGGAGATAAGATGGCCGGACGTCACGGAAACAAAGGGGTTGTCTCTCGTATCGTTCCTGTAGAAGACATGCCTTACCTTCCAGACGGAACTCCAGTCGACATCATGTTGAACCCACTTGGGGTGCCATCACGTATGAATATCGGTCAGGTTATGGAGCTCCACCTTGGTATGGCAGCTCGTACCCTTGGTATTCACATCGCAACACCAGTCTTTGACGGAGCAAGTTCTGAAGATCTTTGGTCAACTGTTAAAGAAGCTGGTATGGATAGCGATGCTAAGACTATCCTTTACGATGGACGTACTGGTGAGCCATTTGACAACCGTGTATCAGTTGGTGTCATGTACATGATCAAACTTCACCACATGGTTGATGATAAATTGCACGCTCGTTCTGTCGGACCTTACTCGACCGTTACCCAACAACCACTCGGAGGTAAAGCTCAGTTTGGTGGACAACGTTTCGGTGAGATGGAGGTTTGGGCGCTTGAAGCCTATGGTGCATCAAACGTACTTCAAGAAATCTTGACTTACAAGTCTGACGATATCAACGGACGTTTGAAAGCATATGAAGCTATTACAAAAGGAAAACCAATTCCAAAACCAGGTGTTCCAGAATCCTTCCGAGTTCTTGTTAAAGAATTGCAATCACTTGGTCTTGACATGCGTGTCCTTGACGAAGATGATCAAGAAGTTGAACTTCGTGATCTTGACGAGGGCATGGACGAAGATGTCATCCACGTAGATGACCTTGAAAAAGCACGTAAAAAAGCTGCTGAAGAAGCAAAAGCTGCTTTTGAAGCTGAAGAAGGTGCAAAAGCGGAAGCAACAGAAGAAGCTACTGAACAAGAATAAGTAGCTCACTTAGAATAGAAAGGGAAGAAATAGTGGTTGACGTAAATCGTTTTAAAAGTATGCAAATCACACTAGCTTCTCCAAGCAAAGTCCGTTCATGGTCTTATGGAGAAGTCAAAAAACCTGAAACAATCAATTACCGTACGTTGAAACCAGAACGTGAAGGACTATTTGACGAAGTCATCTTTGGTCCTACAAAAGACTGGGAATGTGCTTGTGGTAAGTACAAACGCATTCGTTACAGAGGGATTGTTTGTGACCGTTGTGGTGTTGAAGTAACGCGTACAAAAGTTCGTCGTGAACGTATGGGACACATCGAGTTGAAAGCTCCTGTATCTCATATCTGGTATTTCAAGGGGATTCCAAGCCGTATGGGCTTGACCCTTGATATGAGTCCTCGTGCACTTGAGGAAGTTATCTACTTTGCAGCTTATGTGGTGATCGATCCGAAGGATACACCACTTGAGCACAAATCAATCATGACAGAGCGTGAATACCGTGAGCGCTTGCGTGAATATGGCTACGGATCATTCGTTGCTAAAATGGGTGCCGAAGCTATCCAAGACCTCTTGAAACAAGTAGATCTTGAAAAAGAAATTGCTGAACTTAAAGAAGAATTGAAGACAGCAACTGGACAAAAACGTATCAAAGCTATCCGTCGTTTGGATGTTTTGGATGCCTTTTACAAGTCTGGAAACAAACCTGAATGGATGATTCTTAACATCCTTCCGGTTATTCCACCAGATCTTCGTCCAATGTTGCAGTTGGATGGTGGCCGTTTTGCCTCATCTGACTTGAACGACCTTTACCGTCGTGTTATCAACCGTAACAACCGTCTAGCTCGTTTGCTTGAGTTGAACGCACCAGGTATTATCGTTCAAAATGAGAAGCGTATGCTTCAAGAAGCGGTTGATGCTTTGATTGACAATGGCCGTCGTGGTCGTCCGATCACAGGGCCAGGTAGCCGTCCGCTTAAATCATTGAGCCACATGCTCAAAGGGAAGCAAGGACGCTTCCGTCAAAACTTGCTCGGTAAACGTGTTGACTTCTCAGGACGTTCTGTTATTGCCGTTGGTCCAACTCTTAAGATGTACCAATGTGGTGTGCCACGTGAAATGGCAATCGAGCTCTTTAAACCATTCGTTATGCGTGAAATCGTTGCGCGCGATATCGTGCAAAACGTTAAAGCGGCTAAACGCTTGGTAGAACGTGGAGATGAACGTATCTGGGATATCCTCGAAGAAGTGATCAAAGAACACCCAGTACTTCTTAACCGCGCACCTACCCTTCACCGTTTGGGTATCCAAGCCTTTGAACCTGTCTTGATTGACGGTAAAGCCCTTCGCTTGCACCCGCTTGTCTGTGAAGCCTACAATGCCGACTTTGACGGTGACCAAATGGCCATCCACGTACCACTTTCAGAAGAAGCCCAAGCAGAAGCTCGTATCTTGATGCTTGCTGCTGAGCATATCTTGAACCCTAAAGATGGTAAACCAGTTGTTACTCCATCTCAGGACATGGTTTTGGGTAACTACTACTTGACTATGGAAGAAGCTGGTCGTGAAGGTGAAGGTATGGTCTTCAAGGACCGTGACGAAGCGGTCATGGCTTACCGTAATGGTTATGTTCACCTCCACTCACGTGTTGGTATCGCAACAGATAGCCTTAACAAACCATGGACAGAAGAGCAAAAACACAAAATCTTGCTTACAACTGTAGGTAAAATCCTCTTCAACGATATCATGCCAGAAGGACTACCTTACTTGCAAGAGCCGACAAACGCTAACTTGACAGAAGGTGTTCCGGCTAAGTACTTCTTGCCATTAGGTGGAAATATCAAGGAAGCTATCGATGGACTTGAACTTAACCCTCCATTCAAGAAGAAAAACCTTGGAAATATCATCGCTGAAATCTTCAAACGTTTCCGTACGACAGAAACTTCTGCCCTACTTGACCGTATGAAGAACCTCGGTTACCACCATTCAACCCTTGCAGGTTTGACAGTGGGTATTGCCGACATTCCAGTCGTTGAAGACAAGGCTGAAATCATCGAAGAATCACACAAACGTGTAGAACAAATTACTAAACAATTCCGTCGTGGTATGATTACAGACGACGAACGCTACAATGCTGTTACAGCTGAATGGCGTGCTGCCCGTGAAAAACTTGAGAAACGCTTGATTGCTAACCAAGATCCGAAGAACCCAATCGTTATGATGATGGACTCTGGAGCCCGTGGTAACATCTCGAACTTCTCACAGCTTGCCGGTATGCGTGGTCTGATGGCTGCTCCGAACGGACGCATCATGGAATTGCCAATCCTTTCAAACTTCCGCGAAGGTTTGTCAGTACTCGAAATGTTCTTCTCAACTCACGGTGCCCGTAAAGGTATGACCGATACGGCCCTTAAGACAGCTGACTCAGGTTATTTGACTCGTCGTTTGGTTGACGTTGCCCAAGACGTTATCATCCGTGAGGACGACTGTGGAACTGACCGTGGTCTCTTGATCCGTTCTATCGCAGAAGGAAAAGAGATGATCGAGTCGCTCGAAGAACGTCTTATCGGTCGTTACACTAAGAAAACTGTTAAACATCCAGAAACTGGTGCAGTGATCATCGGTCCAAATGAATTGATCACAGAAGAAAAAGCTGCTGAAATTGCAAATCTTAAGATCAAGAATGAAGATGGTGAACTTGTAAATGCAATCGAAGAAGTGACTATCCGCTCAGTATTTACATGTAACACTCGTCATGGTGTCTGCCGTCACTGTTATGGTATCAACTTGGCGACTGGTGATGCGGTTGAAGTTGGTGAAGCAGTTGGTACAATCGCTGCCCAATCTATCGGGGAACCTGGTACACAGCTTACAATGCGTACCTTCCACACGGGTGGGGTTGCCTCAAATACCGATATCACTCAGGGTCTTCCTCGTGTCCAAGAAATCTTTGAAGCCCGCAATCCTAAAGGGGAAGCGGTTATCACAGAGGTCAAAGGACAAGTTGCTGCTATCGAAGAAGATGCTTCAACTCGTACTAAGAAAGTCTTCGTTAAGGGTGAAACTGGAGAAGGCGAATACGTGGTACCATTTACAGCTCGCATGCGTGTTGAAGTTGGGGACCAAGTCTCTCGTGGTGCAGCGTTGACAGAAGGTTCAATCCAACCAAAACGTCTCCTTGCTGTACGTGATGTCTTATCAGTTGAAACTTACCTCCTCGGTGAAGTACAAAAAGTTTACCGTAGCCAAGGGGTAGAAATCGGTGACAAGCACATCGAGGTAATGGTTCGTCAAATGATCCGTAAAGTTCGTGTTATGGATCCAGGAGACACAGATCTTCTCATGGGAACACTTATGGACATCAACGACTTTACAGATGCTAACAAGGACGTTCTTATCGCAGGTGGAGTGCCAGCGACTGGTCGTCCAGTCCTTATGGGAATCACCAAAGCCTCACTTGAAACAAATAGTTTCTTGTCAGCAGCTTCCTTCCAGGAAACAACTCGTGTCCTTACAGACGCAGCTATCCGTGGTAAGAAAGACCATCTCCTTGGTCTTAAGGAAAATGTTATCATCGGTAAGATTATCCCAGCTGGTACAGGTATGGCACGTTACCGTAACCTTGAACCACAAGCAGTCAACGAAGAGTCTTACCTAGCATCTTCACAAGAAGCAGCTCCAGTTGATACGACTGTAGAAGAAGTCGTTGAAACTGTTGAAGTAAGCGAATAAGTAGATGTTACTTAAGATCTGAGATGAAAAGATTAATCATTCACTATAGATTCTTAAGAAGGATCCACTAGATAAAAAAGCGAACAAGGCAGAATTCTGATTGTCAGAAAACTGGCTTTGCTCGCTTTTTTTATTTAAGGTTAGACTTGTGTTTTATAGTAGATCAAATACAAAACAGTACACTGTGAATTCTAAAAAATGCTAGAAATTGACTTAACTGCTCTAGTAAATTTGTTCAGATTTTATTTCATTTCACTATAATTTGCTCTAGATTCAATACTATGCTACAATCATCTAAAACAAGCAAGAAAGAAATAACATGAAAACAGAATATCAAAAAATGATCGCAGGAGAACCCTATCACCCATTCGACCCAGACCTCCGTTCTCTAGCACAAACAGCGCGACAAAAGCAAGCTGCTTTTAATGAAGAGGTAGATCCAGTAAAAGGTATGGAAATCATCAAAGGATGGTTTGGTTCTACTGGTGAAAATCTCTACATCAACACTCGATTGGTGGTGGATTATGGAGTTAATATCCATTTAGGAGAAAATTTTTATTCCAATTGGAATTTGACCATGTTGGATGTGTGTCCGATCACGATTGGCGACAATGCCATGATTGGTCCCAATTGTCAATTTTTAACACCTCTTCATCCGCTGGATCCCGATGAACGAAACTCGGGACTAGAATTTGGCAAACCCATCAGGATTGGTAAGAACTTTTGGGCAGGTGGTGGTGTCATTGTCCTACCGGGTGTTACTTTAGGGGATAATGTCGTTGCAGGAGCAGGAGCGGTCATTACAAAATCCTTTGGTGACAACGTAGTTCTAGCAGGAAATCCAGCACAAGTTATCAAAGAGATTCCAGTTAAAGGAAATTAAAGGTTGAGATAGAGAAGATGAAGTCTTTTTCAAAAGAACTCTTTGGAATTGGAAAGCCTAATCAGTCTCAGTGTCAAAAACTTATTGCTAGCAAAAAACGAGGTCGGAATTTTTATCCCAGCCTCGTTTTTCGTCTTTAGAGATTTTTTCTCTTTTTAGCTTTTTTAGTCAATGCCACATCGCATTGATCAATATTTTGTGTAAGATAGCTAGTCACTTGGAAATCATCGACCTCTGTTTTTAGCTCGACTTCATAGACAATGCTAAGGTTGTCCCCTGCATTTGTGCTATTGATCGTAATCATGTCAATTTCTGAGCAGAATTGGTCAAGAGCAGATTGGATAGCAGCTTGAATCTTCTCTTGATTAGTTACCGTGATTGTTAAAAGTCTACGGCGTTGATTGTCAGTTTTGACCTGTTGATTTTCCAAAAGGAACCAAACACCCAAGATAAATAGGGTGAAGAGAATAGCCAAGAAGAGATAGCCTGTTCCACAAGCTAGACCGATAATCATGGCGAGGAAAATCGCAATCAGTTCTCTTGAACCACTAGTTGCAGAACGGAAACGAATCAAACTAAAGGTTCCGGCTACAGCAATTGACGTACCCAAGCTCCCATTGACCAGAAAAATAACCAAGGTCATAAGGCAGGGAAGCAGAGTCAAGCTGATAGCAAATTCTCTGGTGTAGAGGGTTCGATATTTGTAGGTCCAAGTAAGTGCCAAACCGAGGACTAGACTGACTAGAAGTGCCAGCAGTAGTTGGAAGGGATCTGCACTTGCAGTGGCGTTGTTGAAAAGGGAATTAAATAGATTAAGCATAAGCGATACCTGCGCTTTCTATACTGGGACGTGGTGCATAAGGAAGCCCTTGAGATTTGTGGTAAGCACAACTGTATTTTGAAAATTTGTGCTCCATCAAACCATACTTGTCTAGAATGTCTTGTAACCACTGAGGTTTGTTTCCAGGAGCTTTAATCTCCATAATCACAGTATTGTCATCTAATAGAGGAGCCCCTTGATTTCCTGCGAAGAGACTGACATTTTCATCTCTATAGATTAGATTTTGGTCAATGGTGATACGAATTTTATTATAGTCGTAGCCCTCGATGTATTTTTTTTCTTTTAATGAATAACGATCGTAGTAGATGTACATACGAGGCTTGATAGCCTGCTTGTAATCTTGGTGAAGCTTTTTCACTTTTTCAATGACGACTGTATCAGTAATACTAGCATCCAAGTGCCCTTTGGTCATAAAGTTAAGGATGGAAATAGGAGTTGAGAGTAGTCTAAATTTGCGACCAACTCCTTCTTGATCCTTGGTTTTGATTTCTAAAAATACTTGACTATCTGCTTTGGGGTGGCTGAGATAGGTCCGCATCCGAACCTTTTCTTTTCGCTTATTTCCAAAATCATCATCTTGGAGCACAGCAAAGTCTTCCGTATCAAAGTAGATATTTGAAATAGTTGAAATTGGATAGTCGTCTTCTACTAAATATTCCTTTAAATCTTGGATGAGTTTATCTAAAATTTCTTTGGAGACAATATATTTGGTTTCAATCCGTTTGAAACTTGTTTCGATTGGTTTCATAATTCCTTCTCCTCTAATCTTAGGTTAGACTATTTTTAAACAAGGTAAACTTGCTTGTGTTTGATTTTAGGGGGATTTTCTAAAACTTTTGTTAAATTTAACTTAATTGAAACTAAACTTAAGAAAACTTTCAGAAAAAGTTTAGGCTTCTTTTAGGAAAGACCCGTAGACTAAGAGCATGTAAAATGAAAGACGAGGAAATGAGCATGAAAGCAAAAAAATGGACATTCCTATTAACAAGTATAACAACTCTAGCACTGGCAACAGCATGTACCCAGTCAACTTCAAATATAACAGCTAGCAATAGTACTGCAACGACAACAGTAACTACCAATAAGAAAACATCTAGTTACTTTACAGATAAGGACTATGATACTTCTTATGATGAAAAAAAAGCTGCAACTGTAACTTTGTCAGGATCAACAGCGAAGGTATCAGGTGACGGAGTGGCCGTATCAGGATCTACCGTTACAATCTCTAAGTCAGGTACCTATGTGATTTCTGGTCAATCTGATGGAGTTCAAATCAAGATTGAAGCCGAAAAGACTGATGATGTACATATCGTACTAAACGGTGTGACCATGACCAATACCAATGCAGCTATTTCTGCAACATCAGCTGGTCATGTTTACCTAACTCTAGCAGATGGAACAACCAATAGTCTCTCAGATTCTGCTTCTAATAGTGATGACAAGGCTGACGCAGCCCTCTTCTCTAAAGTGGACTTGAGCATCAATGGTAAGGGAACTCTCAATGTAGATGGTAAGAAAAACAATGCTATCAAGGCCAACGATACACTTCACATCACAGGCGGGACCTATAACATCACTGCAGTCGGAGATGCTTTTAATGTCAATGATGAACTCAACATTACCGGCACAACCATGACTATCGATGCCAAGGAAGACGGAGTTAAGGTCGACAATGATGAGGACACATCTGTAGGAACCATGTATCTCTCTGACAATACCATCACTGTTACTGCTGGAGATGACGGTATCCACGCTTCAGGTGATTTGGTTATTGATAGTGGTACCTATACTGTTAAGAATTCTACAGAAGGACTTGAAGGTAAGTCAATCACTATCAACGGTGGAGACATCACCATATATTCAACAGATGATGGTGTAAATGCGACCAACAAAAACGCCCAACTAAGTGAAATTTTCTTTGCTATGAATGGTGGGAATTTGACGGTTGAAGTTGGTCAAGGGGACACGGATCCAATTGACTCAAATGGTAACATTACTGTTACGGGAGGAACCATCAAAATGACTGGTCAAACTGGTTTTGACTTTGATGGAACAGCGACTTACACAGGCGGAGACATCTATTTCAATGGTGAAAAACAAACTGAGATTGTCAATTCTATACCTGGTGGAGGTGGACCTCAAGGAAATGGAGGCCCTGGTGGACGACCATAAAAGAAAATCTCCTTTCTCGAAAGAGAAGGGAGAGTTTTATGTTCTGGATAGAAAGTTCTAGCAAAGGATAAAACTAATCCGTTATTTGCAGGTAATACTTTTCCTAAGCACTTCAACGATTTATCAAATGCGTAGAAGATGAACTTCCTAATTTCATAAACTTCTAATGTTTAAATTTTTTAAATAACTATCCCGTTCATCTAAGCTAGTCTTCTTTGTGTTATAATGAAGGGAAAGAAAATTTAAGTAGGAACGAATATGAAGTCTTTTGCAAATGCTACAAATTTAAAATATCTGGCCATCTTGCTGATGGTCTGTGACCATATCTACCAAATGTTCTTCGAATTTGGTGCTCCAAGTTGGCTATCGGGGTTGGGGCGTCTCGTTTTCCCAATCTTACTCTTCTTATTTGCGGATAGTTTCCATTATACGAGAAGTCGAAAGAAATTGATGATTCGTCTTTTGCTTATGAGTTGGCTTATGAGCATTGGAAATATCATTATCGGAAACATGTTCCAAAATGGGAATGTCGTTCTCTCTAATAACGCCTTTAGTACCTTTCTTGTAGTTGCTATTCTTGATTGTGGTTGGGATCGAATCGTAAAAGCCGTTAAAGAAAAGTCGATACTATCATTTTTCAAAGGTTTTGGGCTCATTCTTCTACCGGTTCTTTTCTCTATCCCGGTTTTGGTTCTTGGTACCATTTTAGGTGGAGAAGGAGATGTTTCGCCGATTTTAGCTCGTTCATTGGCTGTTGTGATGCTTTTGATTCCAAATTTATTTACAATTGAGGGTGGGATTTTCATGGTACTTCTAGGTTGGATTTTCTATATCTTTAGAAGCCGAAGAAACATCCAATTACTAGCTATCTTGATTATCAGTCTCCTGAGTTTCCGATCTAATCCCGCAAGCCTTCAGTGGGTCATGGTATTTTCAATTATTCCTTTGTTCTTCTACAATGGAGAAAAAGGTCGAGGAGATAAATATTTCTTCTATATTTTCTATCCAACCCACATCTATCTCTTATACATACTAGCTAGCCTACTCCATTAATAACTATCAATTCTATATCAAGCACCTCAAAGGGGTGCTTTTATTATGCCTGAAAGAACAAAAAAACACCCTTATTCCAATGCTTTTCTAAGCATGTGGAATAAGAGTGCTTATTGTATAGGAAATTATTCTTCGTCTTTTTTAAAGATATTTTTTACGCCAGATACTGCACCTTCGACAGCTTCTTTTGCATCTTCAGCAACTTCTTTAGCTTTTGAAGCTACCTTTTCTGCAGCTCCTTCTGCTTGAGTTTTTGTATCGCCAGTTAGTTTGCCAAGACCTTCTTTAACAGAACCTTTAGCTTGGTTGAATTTTTCTTCTATTGACATGGGGGATACCTCCGTTAAATTTTTGAATTATCTAAACTAAATCAGATATTAAATTAAGTATATACCTTTTATTGTTAAAAAGCAAAAAACTGATACGAAAAGCATCAGTTTTTTGCTTAATAGGTTACAACATTCAATTGACCTTTATCATATTCAGCGATAAAGATATTAGAGACTTCTTCGAAACCTTCTTCTTTCAATTTTTCTGTTAGCCATTCTTCAGTTTTGCCAATGGTTTCTAGGATTTCAATTTGGACAACACCATCTGTAATCACTGGATACTTAGGATTTTCATCGCCCATTCTTACGACAATCAATTGCCCATTTTGCTCAATCACAGCTCTCTTGACATCCTTCAGTTGGAAGATTCCTTGAGAGCGCAATTTAAGAGCTACATCTGCGGCTGCAAGACCTTTTGAGCGACAAGCTTCTGGATCTAATGTTCCATTTTTAATGATAATCGTAGGTTTTCCGTCAATCAGATGTTTGATGAAGGAAACATTGGTATTCAACCATTTAAGGAGTAAAATGAGAATAGTCCAAATAATGAGGATAACAATGTATTGGATGATGGTAATAGAACTATTGTAGATAACCCCACCGATAATAGCCCCGAGAACAAAGTTCTGGACTTGGTCCACCGCAGAACTTGGTGCTAGATTTCCTTTACCTGTTACGTTAATAACAAAAACAAGAGACAGAAGCCCCAAGGCTAATTTAATCGCAATTGTAGCAAAAAAGCTTATCATTTTTCAACCTCCACGAGTTCAACATCTGATTTATAGAGTTCCATTTTTTCCAATAAATAGCTATCTTGATCAGTCCCGCTAATAGCGCGATAAAAATTGTCGTCAACCTTAATAATAGCTCCATCAGTTGTAGCTGATGTATTGACATAAACATTCTTTTTGTCAACACCTAACTCTTTTGATACAATCTCGATGAAGTGTAAGGAACTACGAAATTGATTATCATTGGATTGGTTGTTTTGAAGATTCGTAATGCTTATCAAAACGAATGCGATTAAGGTCAAAATAGAAATGAGCGATAATTCACGGAACTTACTTCCTCTCTTATCTTGAAAAGCCTTAAATGCAAAAAATCCAGTCACAATTACTAAGAACGTTGACACAATCATCATGGCCCAATTCTGTTGACTAATCTGACTGAGCACATAGTCATAGGAATAGAATTTCATAAAACTCCCTCACTTTTTTTAAATTCAATCTATTATAAGATAATTCCTAAGCTATAGCAATTTTATTATGATGAAAATAGCATTTAATTGATGTTTCCTACTTAAAATAAGTTTTCCTGCCTTGACTTTGGTTTTGTTTTTGTTATAATAGTACAAATTTAGAGGAGGTACTCTATGATTCAAAAACATGCCATTCCTATTTTAGAGTTTGATGATAATCCTCAGGCAGTCATCATGCCAAATCACGAAGGATTAGATTTACAGTTGCCAAAGAAGTGCATCTATGCATTTTTGGAAGAGGAGATTGATCACTATGCTCAGGAAGTAGGAGCAGAGTGCGTTGGGGAGTTTGTGTCTGTCACTAAAACCTATCCTGTTTATGTCATGGACTACAAAGGCGAAAAAGTGTGTTTAGCCCAAGCCCCTGTAGGTTCTGCCCCAGCTGCCCAGTTTATGGACTGGTTGATTGGCTATGGTGTGGAGAAAATCATTTCCACCGGTACTTGTGGCGTATTAACAAATATAGAAGAAAATGCCTTTCTGGTTCCAGTACAAGCCCTGCGTGATGAAGGAACTAGTTACCATTATGCGCCACCTTCTCGTTATATGGATGTTCATGTAGAAGCTGTTTCAGCCATCGAGCAAGTCTTGGAACAACTAGGCATTCCTTATGAAGAGGTGATGACTTGGTCGACAGATGGTTTTTACCGAGAAACAGCTGAAAAAGTTGCCTATCGTAAGGAAGAAGGTTGTGCAGTTGTGGAGATGGAATGTGCAGCTCTTGCAGCAGTTGCCCAGCTTCGAGGAGTAGTTTGGGGTCAACTTCTATTTACAGCCGACTCTCTAGTGGATTTAGAAAATTATGATAGCCGCGATTGGGGAGCAGAAGCTTTTGACAAGGCCTTGGAACTCTGTCTTGAAATCGTTAGTCATATGTGACTGCCTTAACTGTTTTATGGTACAATGTAGCTATGTTATTCAAATCATTAAGAGAAAAAATAGAGCAGAGTCTGGCTCAGATGTCACCTGCTCGTCGGATTTTTTTAAGTTTTGCCCTAGTCATTTTACTAGGTTCCCTACTTTTGAGCCTACCCGTTGTACAGGCAACAACTTCCAGAGCAACTTATTTTGACCACCTTTTCACTACCGTGTCTATGGTCTGTGTGACAGGTCTCTTTACCCAACCTGTAGTGTCTACTTATAATATCTGGGGTCAGCTAATCTGTATGTTCTTAATTCAGATTGGTGGCTTGGGTCTCATGACCTTTATCGGAGTTTTCTATATTCAGAGTAAGCAAAAATTGAGTCTTAGAAACCGAGAAACAATTCAGGAAAGTTTTAATTATGGCGAAACTCGATCTTTGAAAAAATTCATCCAATCGATTTTTCTAACTACCTTTTTGGTAGAAGCTGTGGGAGCCCTGCTCCTTAGTTTTCGTTTTGTTCCTGAGTTTGGTTGGGGGCGAGGTCTTTTTACCTCTGCTTTTCTAGCCATTTCCGCTTTTTGTAATGCTGGTTTTGATAATTTTGGAACGACCAGTTTAGTAGCCTACCAAACAGATCCACTGGTAAATCTTGTAATTTCTGCTTTGATTATCACAGGCGGTCTTGGTTTCATGGTCTGGTTTGACCTAGCGACACAAGTAGGTAGTAAAAGAAAGCGTAGACTTCGCTTTCATACGAAGTTGGTATTGATGCTGACAGTGGGAATTCTCCTTTTTGGAACGGTGACTACCCTACTGACAGAGTGGGGTAATACTGGAACGATTGGCAATCTCAGTTTCCCAGAAAAAGTTCTGGTCAGCTTTTTCCAAACCGTTAGCATGCGGACGGCAGGTTTTGCTTCTATTGATTTTACACAAGCACGTCCTGTTACCCTACTTATTTATATTCTTCAGATGTTTTTAGGTGGAGCTCCTGGAGGAACGGCGGGTGGTTTGAAAATTACAACCTTCCTAGTCTTAATCCTCTTCGCTAGAACGGAGCTACTTGGTCTACCCCATGTAAATATTGCCAAACGAACCATCGATCCACGAACTGTACAAAAATCTTTTAGTGTCTTTATCATCTTTTTGTTAACATTTCTATTAGGTTTAGTCTTACTTGGATTAACAACTAGTGGCAATCCGCCCTTTATTCATCTCATGTTTGAGACTATTTCAGCCCTTGCGACAGTTGGTGTTACAGCCAATCTAACACCAGATCTAGGTCAGCTAGCTCTAAGCGTCATCATGTTGCTTATGTTTATCGGACGTATCGGGCCACTGACCTTGCTGGTCAGTCTAGCAGATTATCAACCAAGCAAAAAAGATATGATGCATTATATGAAAGCAGATATTACCATTGGATAAGAAAGGAAAATCATGTCAGAACGTACAATAGGAATTTTAGGTCTAGGTGTGTTTGGTTCAAGTGTTCTAGAAGGGCTCTCAAAGCTAGATATGAACATTATCGCCATTGATAATCACGAAGAACGTATCAATCAATTTGAACCAGTATTAACGAGCGGTGTTGTAGGAGATATTACCGATGAAGAACTCCTGCGCTCAGCGGGTATTGATACCTGCGATACGGTAGTGGTTGCGACAGGGGAAAGTCTAGAATCAAGTGTTCTTGCAGTCATGCACTGTAAGAGCCTAGGTGTTCCAACAGTTATTGCCAAGGTTAAAAGCCATACAGCAAAGAAGGTTTTAGAAAAAATCGGTGCAGATTTTGTTATTTCACCAGAATATGAGATGGGACAGTCACTTGCTCAAACGATTCTCTTCCATAATAGTGTTGATGTTTTCCAGTTAGATAAAAATGTTTCCATTGTTGAGATGGAAATTCCTCAAGTCTGGGTGGGTCAAAGCTTAAATCAACTAGATCTCCGTGGAAGATACAAGCTAAATGTCCTAGGATTTCGAGATCAAGAAAACTCGCCACTAGATGTCCAGTTTGGACCAGACGATATCTTACAAGCCAATACCTACATCATGGGAGTAGTTAATAATCAGCATTTAGACAAACTCGCTGAAATTAGTGAATAGATAACTAATATAAGTAATTTATAAGAGGGATTTAAGAAAAATTTTAACTTTTTCTTAATCCTTTTTAATTTTAGGAGATTATACTAGAGCTATCAAAAAAAGAAAACTCTAAGGAGAATCCTATGAAATTCAATCCAAATCAAAGCTATACTCGTTGGTCTATTCGCCGTCTCAGTGTCGGTGTTGCCTCAGTTGTTGTGGCCAGTGGCTTCTTTATCCTAGTTGGTCAACCAAGTTCTGTACGTGCCGATGTGGTCAATCCGACCCCTGCTCAAGTTGGGACAGATGCTACTTCGGTGAGTGAAAAGAGCGACTTACCAGCAGAGGTTCTCAAGAAAGCAGTTGATGTAGCTCTTCCTTCAGAACAGGCAGAATCAACACTTAAAGCAAGCTTGGATACTACAAGCTCTCCAGAAAAAGCAGATGTAGCTGCTAAAGAACCAGTAGCAGCACCAAAAGAAGAAGTGCAAGCAAAACCAGAATCTAAGAAAGAAACAGAAGATGCGCTTAAACCTGCGACAAATCCTGCGCCTACAGTTTCTGGGCAAGATCGTGAAGCAAGTGAAGCGCAACCAGTAATCACCCCAGCTGAAGTCCAAAAAGGTGTGGCTGACAACACAAAAGACACAGTAGATGTCCCAGCTAGCTACCTTGACAAAGCCAATTTCCCAGGCCCATTCACAGCTGGTGTCAACCAAGTTATTCCATACGAGTTCTTCGCTGGTGACGGCATGTTGACCCGCCTCATCTTGAAAGCTTCTGATAAAGCCCCCTGGTCAGACAATGGTTCGGCTAAAAACCCCGCTCTCCCACCAGTAGAGAAATTGGGCAAAGGTCTTTACTTCTATGAAGTGGATTTGGCCGGTACTCAAGGTAAATCAGATAAAGACTTACTTGAGCTCTTGAAACAAAATGGCACTCAAAGCTATAAAGCAACTATCAAGGTGTACGGTGCGAAAGACGGCAAGGCCGATTTGAGCAATCTTGTAGCGACTAAAGATTTGGATGTCAATTTGAACGGCTTGACTACCCCAGCTGAAGTGCAAAAAGGTGTAGCCGACAATACTAAAGACACAGTAGACGTCCCAGCCACTTACCTAGATAAAGCCAACTTCCCAGGCCCATTCACAGCTGGTGTCAACCAAGTCATCCCATATGAATTCTTCGCTGGTGATGGTATGTTGACCCGCCTCATCTTGAAAGCTTCTGATAAAGCCCCATGGTCAGACAATGGCTCAGCCAAAAATCCCGCCCTTCCACCAGTAGAAAAATTGGGCAAAGGTCTCTACTTCTATGAAGTGGATTTGGCCGGCACTCAAGGAAAATCAGATAAAGAGCTTCTTGATTTCTTGAAACAAAACGGCACTCAAAGTTATAAAGCTACTATTAAAGTGTACGGTGCAAAAGATGGCAAGGCCGATTTGACTAACCTAGTAGCGACTAAGGATTTGGATGTCAATTTGAACGGCTTGACTACCCCAGCTGAAGTGCAAAAAGGTGTAGCCGACAATACTAAAGACACAGTAGACGTCCCAGCCACTTACCTAGATAAAGCCAACTTCCCAGGCCCATTCACAGCTGGTGTCAACCAAGTCATCCCATATGAATTCTTCGCTGGTGATGGTATGTTGACCCGCCTCATCTTGAAAGCTTCTGATAAAGCCCCATGGTCAGACAATGGCTCAGCCAAAAATCCCGCCCTTCCACCAGTAGAAAAATTGGGCAAAGGTCTCTACTTCTATGAAGTGGATTTGGCCGGCACTCAAGGAAAATCAGATAAAGAGCTTCTTGATTTCTTGAAACAAAACGGCACTCAAAGTTATAAAGCTACTATTAAAGTGTACGGTGCAAAAGATGGCAAGGCCGATTTGACTAACCTAGTAGCGACTAAGGATTTGGATGTCAATTTGAATGGCTTGACCACTCCAGCTGAAGTCCAAAAGGGTGTGGCCGACAACACCAAAGATACAGTAGATGTCCCAGCTAGCTACCTTGACAAAGCCAATTTCCCAGGCCCATTCACAGCTGGTGTCAACCAAGTCATCCCATATGAATTCTTCGCTGGTGATGGTATGTTGACTCGCCTTATCTTGAAAGCTTCTGACAAGGCTCCATGGTCAGATAATGGAACGGCTAAAAATCCTGCTCTTCCACCGGTAGAAAAATTAGGCAAAGGCCTTTACTTCTATGAAGTGGATTTGGCAGGTACTCAAGGAAAATCAGATAAAGAGCTTCTTGACTTCTTGAAACAAAAGGGCACTCAAAGTTATAAAGTTACTATCAAGGTGTACGGCGCAAAAGACGGTAAGCCTGACTTAACCAATCTGGTAGCGACTAAAGATTTGACTGTTAACTTGAATGGTTTGACCACACCGACTCAGGTTAAAGAGTCTGTTGTTAACAATGTCAAAGACATGATTGATGTTCCAGCCAGCTACCTTGATAAGGCTAAGGTTCCTGGACCTTTCTTGGCCGGTGTCAACCAAGTTATTCCATACGAAGCTTTTGGTGGAGATGGTATGTTGACTCGCCTCTTGTTAAAAGCCTCAGACAAAGCCCCATGGTCAGACAACGGAACAGCTAAAAATCCTGCTCTATTGCCACTTGAAGGCTTGGCTAAAGGCCAATATTTCTACGAAGTGGATTTGAATGGCAATACGGTTGGCAAAGATGGTCAGGCCTTGCTTGAGCAACTTCGAGCTAACGGAACCCATACGTATCTAGCTACTGTTAAAGTCTATGGCGCTAAAGACGGCAAACCTGATTTGACCAATCTGATTGTTACTCGTCAAGTAACGATTCAGCTTCGTGGAAAAGAAATGGCGACAATACCATCTCAACAAGGTCAGATGAATACGAAGCCTTCTGAAACGGGCTTTACAGGTACGACTGAGGGTATGATGGGTACAAATCACCATATGTCAGATATGAAAGTAGATCAACCAGTTTCTAGCCCAATGGCTAATATGATGAAAAAAGATGATAAAGCGATGCTACCAAATACTGGGGAAGCTAAAACGGCTACAGCTGGCCTTGGTATCTTTGGTCTAGCCTTGGCAGGTCTTGTTGGACTTTTGGGTTTGACAACCAAACGAGAAGATTAAGATTCAAATCACTTAAACATTAGGGAAAATAGTGTTATACTAAAGCAAGTATAACACTGTTTTTATCGAAGGAGTGTCAGATGAAAAAGACAATTTTGCTGGTTGATGATGAGATAGATATTCTAGATATTCAAAACCGTTATCTTATACAGGCAGGTTACGATGTTTTGGTCGCCCATGATGGTAAGGAGGGCTTAGAGCTTTTCAGAAAAAAATCTATCGACCTCATTATCACAGATATCATGATGCCCAATATGGACGGTTATGATTTTATCAGTGAAGTTCAGTATATCGCTCCGGATCAACCCTTCCTCTTTACAACTGCTAAGACAAGCGAACAGGATAAGATTTATGGATTAAGTTTGGGGGCAGATGATTTTATAGTCAAACCCTTTAGCCCACGCGAATTGGTTTTAAGAGTGAATAATATCTTGCGTCGCCTTAGCCGTGGAGGAGAGACAGAACAGATCGAGTTTGGTGACTTAGTGATCAACCATGTAACTCATGAGGTTCGCATTGGGGAGCAACCTTTGGAATTGACAGTAAAATCCTTTGAACTTCTATGGGTATTAGCCAGCAATCCTGAGAGAGTCTTTTCAAAGACGGAACTTTACGAGAAGGTATGGCAAGAGGACTATGTGGATGATACCAATACACTCAATGTTCATATCCATGCTTTGAGGCAAGAGTTGACCAAGTATACAAATTCAAATGCTCCTGCTATCAAAACTGTCTGGGGTTTGGGCTATAAGATGGAAAAATCAAGAGGTAGAAAATGAAATTAAAAAACTATATTTTAGTGGGGTATCTAGTGTCGACTCTACTAACGATTTTGGTCGTTTTCTGGGCAGTCCAACGAATGTTGATCGAGAAAAGTGAAGTTTACTTTATAGTTGGAATGACCTTGATTGCTAGTTTCATTGGCGCTACAGTAAGCATCTTTCTTTTGTCACCTGTTTTTTCTTCTCTGAAACATTTGAAAAAACAAGCCCAAGATATAGCTAGCAAGAATTTTAGTACAGAAATCGAAACCAAAGGCCCATTAGAATTTCAAGAGCTGGGGCAGGCTTTTAATGACATGTCCCGCAATTTGCAGATTACCTTTCAATCACTTGATGAGAGTGAGCAAGAAAAGAGAATGATGATTGCTCAGCTCTCTCACGATATTAAAACTCCCATTACCTCCATTCAGGTTACTGTGGAAGGAATTCTAGATGGAGTAATCAAGGAAGAGGAACGACTCCATTACTTAACCACGATTGGTCGGCAAACTGAGCGTCTAAACAAGCTAGTAGAGGAATTGGATGTTTTGACTCTTAACACACAACCTCAAGATACTGCTGATGAAGAAGTAGAAGAGGTCTTTTTAGATCAGCTGTTGATTGAGTCGATGAGTGAATTTCAACTTCAGATTGAACAAGAGGAGCGAGATGTCTACATTCAAGTAAAGCCAGAGTCTGCGAAAATCAAGAGTTATTATGACAAACTCTCTCGTATTCTAGTCAATTTGTTAAACAATGCATTTAAATATTCAGAACCTGGAACTAGGATTGAAGTACTTGCTCAATTAACAGAAGAAGAGCTGATAATCAGTGTGAAAGACGAGGGTCAAGGTATTCTTCCTGAAGATTTGGAAAAAATTTTTAACCGACTTTATCGTGTAGAAACGTCGCGTAATATGAAGACAGGTGGTCATGGATTAGGACTTGCGATTGCACGAGAACTAGCCCATCAGCTTGGTGGCGAAATCACAGCAGAAAGTCAATATGGCTTAGGAAGCAAGTTTACATTCAGCCTCAATTTGAAATAAAGCCGTAAACCCCCTTTACAAATCTAACCATTCATGGTACAATATCCTTTGTGTGAAATATCAGCAGGAAAGCATGAAGCTCGTCAACAGATGTCTTCTGATAAGTAACCTTGGCTGTTTAGGCGAAGGGCATCTGCACGAATCAGGGCTTTCTAAGTGACTATTTCCACCGAAATATTATTTATATCAGGAGGACATATACATGTCACGTTATACAGGACCATCTTGGAAACAAGCTCGTCGCCTTGGCCTTTCACTTACAGGTACAGGTAAAGAATTGGCACGTCGTAACTACGTACCAGGACAACACGGACCAAACAACCGTTCTAAATTGTCAGAATACGGTTTGCAATTGGCTGAAAAACAAAAACTTCGTTTCACTTACGGTGTAGGTGAAAAACAATTCCGTAACTTGTTCGTACAAGCTACTAAGATTAAAGAAGGAATCCTTGGTTTCAACTTCATGCTCCTTTTGGAACGTCGTTTGGATAACGTTGTTTACCGTCTTGGCCTTGCAACTACACGTCGTCAAGCACGTCAATTCGTAAACCACGGTCACATTCTTGTTGACGGAAAACGCGTTGATATCCCATCATACCGCGTAACTCCAGGTCAAGTGATCTCAGTTCGTGAAAAATCATTGAAAGTTCCAGCAATCCTTGAAGCAGTAGAAGCTACTCTTGGACGTCCAGTATTCGTATCATTCGACGCTGAAAAATTGGAAGGTTCATTGACTCGTTTGCCAGAACGTGATGAAATCAACCCAGAAATCAACGAAGCCCTTGTCGTTGAATTCTACAACAAGATGCTTTAATTTTAAGATATATGATACAGAAAGCCTACAACAGTGGGCTTTTTGCTTTATCTTTGAGATGTTGTTTATTATATAAATAACTTTACGAAAATCTCCATTTGAATTTACAAAGAGATTCACCTAACTTGTCAACATTCACGATTTCCATAACATCAGAGAGTTAAAAAGAGACAAGATAGAAACTAGGGCCCTTCTTTCCTCCTTTCTCTGCTATACTACAAGCAGAGAAAGGGGGAAAAGCAAATGCTTGAGAAATACTACGAAAAGGTAAAAGGGATTGTCCATAAATGCCGAAAAGATTATTATCTCCACCTGTGGGAAAAAGAGGACTGGGATCAAGAAGGACTGTTCTGTCTCTATGAACTTCTCGAGGCCCATCCAGAATTAGTGGAAGAAGAAAAGAAACTCTACGTCTACTTCAAAACAAAATTCCGCAACCGAATCCTTGATACTGTAAGAAAACAAGAGAGCCAAAAGCGACGTCTAGATCGAATGGCTTATGAAGAAGTAGGAGAGATTAGCCATCGACTACCAGAAGGAGGTCTATGGCTGGATGATTATTATGCTCTTCATGAATTGTTGGATAATTATAGAAGAAAGTTGCCCCAAGATAAGCAAGAAGCCTACGAACGTCTCCGGGCAGATGAACGCTTCAAAGGTCGCAAAGCCATGTTGAAAGAGTTAAAGGAAGTAATTCAGTAGAATTGAAAAAAAGTTAAAAAAGGGTGTTGACAAGTAAGAAAAAGTCGGTATAATAGTAAGAGTTGAAAATAACAACTCCGGTCCGTTGGTCAAGGGGTTAAGACACCGCCTTTTCACGGCGGTAACACGGGTTCGAATCCCGTACGGACTATGGTATGTTGCGGATGGAAGCACTTGATGAAAAAGATTAAAAAAATTTCAAAAAAGTGTTGACAAGCGAAAGCGACTGTGATATACTAATATAGTTGTCACTTGAGAGAGATTGAGTGACAAAGACCTTTGAAAACTGAACAAGACGAACCAATGTGCAGGGCACTACAACTAAGGTTGTAGTACTGAACAATGAAAAAAACAATAAATCTGTCAGTGACAGAAATGAGTGAGAACTCAAACTTTTAATGAGAGTTTGATCCTGGCTCAGGACGAACGCTGGCGGCGTGCCTAATACATGCAAGTAGAACGCTGAAGGAGGAGCTTGCTTCTCCGGATGAGTTGCGAACGGGTGAGTAACGCGTAGGTAACCTGCCTGGTAGCGGGGGATAACTATTGGAAACGATAGCTAATACCGCATAACAGTAGATATTGCATGATATCTGCTTGAAAGGTGCAATTGCATCACTACCAGATGGACCTGCGTTGTATTAGCTAGTTGGTGGGGTAACGGCTCACCAAGGCGACGATACATAGCCGACCTGAGAGGGTGATCGGCCACACTGGGACTGAGACACGGCCCAGACTCCTACGGGAGGCAGCAGTAGGGAATCTTCGGCAATGGACGGAAGTCTGACCGAGCAACGCCGCGTGAGTGAAGAAGGTTTTCGGATCGTAAAGCTCTGTTGTAAGAGAAGAACGAGTGTGAGAGTGGAAAGTTCACACTGTGACGGTATCTTACCAGAAAGGGACGGCTAACTACGTGCCAGCAGCCGCGGTAATACGTAGGTCCCGAGCGTTGTCCGGATTTATTGGGCGTAAAGCGAGCGCAGGCGGTTAGATAAGTCTGAAGTTAAAGGCTGTGGCTTAACCATAGTACGCTTTGGAAACTGTTTAACTTGAGTGCAAGAGGGGAGAGTGGAATTCCATGTGTAGCGGTGAAATGCGTAGATATATGGAGGAACACCGGTGGCGAAAGCGGCTCTCTGGCTTGTAACTGACGCTGAGGCTCGAAAGCGTGGGGAGCAAACAGGATTAGATACCCTGGTAGTCCACGCCGTAAACGATGAGTGCTAGGTGTTAGACCCTTTCCGGGGTTTAGTGCCGTAGCTAACGCATTAAGCACTCCGCCTGGGGAGTACGACCGCAAGGTTGAAACTCAAAGGAATTGACGGGGGCCCGCACAAGCGGTGGAGCATGTGGTTTAATTCGAAGCAACGCGAAGAACCTTACCAGGTCTTGACATCCCTCTGACCTCTCTAGAGATAGAGATTTCCTTCGGGACAGAGGTGACAGGTGGTGCATGGTTGTCGTCAGCTCGTGTCGTGAGATGTTGGGTTAAGTCCCGCAACGAGCGCAACCCCTATTGTTAGTTGCCATCATTTAGTTGGGCACTCTAGCGAGACTGCCGGTAATAAACCGGAGGAAGGTGGGGATGACGTCAAATCATCATGCCCCTTATGACCTGGGCTACACACGTGCTACAATGGCTGGTACAACGAGTCGCAAGTCGGTGACGGCAAGCTAATCTCTTAAAGCCAGTCTCAGTTCGGATTGTAGGCTGCAACTCGCCTACATGAAGTCGGAATCGCTAGTAATCGCGGATCAGCACGCCGCGGTGAATACGTTCCCGGGCCTTGTACACACCGCCCGTCACACCACGAGAGTTTGTAACACCCGAAGTCGGTGAGGTAACCTTTTAGGAGCCAGCCGCCTAAGGTGGGATAGATGATTGGGGTGAAGTCGTAACAAGGTAGCCGTATCGGAAGGTGCGGCTGGATCACCTCCTTTCTAAGGATAAGGAATGCACATTGGTCTTGTTTAGTCTTGAGAGGTCTTGTGGGGCCTTAGCTCAGCTGGGAGAGCGCCTGCTTTGCACGCAGGAGGTCAGCGGTTCGATCCCGCTAGGCTCCATTGGTGAGAGATCACCAAGTAATGCACATTGAAAATTGAATATCTATATCAAATAGTAACAAGAAAATAAACCGAAAACGCTGTAGTATTAATAAAGAGTTTATGACTGAAAGGTCAGAAAAATAAGGTTAAGTTAATAAGGGCGCACGGTGGATGCCTTGGCACTAGGAGCCGAAGAAGGACGTGACAAACGACGATATGCCTTGGGTAGCTGTAAGTAAGCGATGATCCAGGGATTTCCGAATGGGGGAACCCAACAGGTAATGCCTGTTACCCATATCTGTTAAGGATATGAGGAGGAAGACGCAGTGAACTGAAACATCTAAGTAGCTGCAGGAAGAGAAAGCAAAAGCGATTGCCTTAGTAGCGGCGAGCGAAACGGCAGGAGGGCAAACCGAAGAGTTTACTCTTCGGGGTTGTAGGACTGCAATGTGGACTCAAAGACTATAGAAGAATGATTTGGGAAGATCAGCCAAAGAGAGTGATAGCCTCGTATTTAAAATAGTCTTTGTACCTAGCAGTATCCTGAGTACGGCGGGACACGCGAAATCCCGTCGGAATCTGGGAGGACCATCTCCCAACCCTAAATACTCCCTAGTGACCGATAGTGAACCAGTACCGTGAGGGAAAGGTGAAAAGCACCCCGGGAGGGGAGTGAAATAGAACCTGAAACCGTGTGCCTACAACAAGTTCGAGCCCGTTAATGGGTGAGAGCGTGCCTTTTGTAGAATGAACCGGCGAGTTACGATATGATGCGAGGTTAAGTTGAAGAGACGGAGCCGTAGGGAAACCGAGTCTGAATAGGGCGCTTTAGTATTATGTCGTAGACCCGAAACCATGTGACCTACCCATGAGCAGGTTGAAGGTGCGGTAAGACGCACTGGAGGACCGAACCAGGGCACGTTGAAAAGTGCTTGGATGACTTGTGGGTAGCGGAGAAATTCCAAACGAACTTGGAGATAGCTGGTTCTCTCCGAAATAGCTTTAGGGCTAGCGTCGACATTAGAGATTCTTGGAGGTAGAGCACTGTTTGGGTGAGGGGTCCATCCCGGATTACCAATCTCAGATAAACTCCGAATGCCAAAGAATTATGGTCGGCAGTCAGACTGCGAGTGCTAAGATCCGTAGTCGAAAGGGAAACAGCCCAGACCACCAGCTAAGGTCCCAAAATAATTGTTAAGTGGAAAAGGATGTGGGGTTGCACAGACAACTAGGATGTTAGCTTAGAAGCAGCTATTCATTCAAAGAGTGCGTAATAGCTCACTAGTCGAGTGACCCTGCGCCGAAAATGTACCGGGGCTAAAACAATTTACCGAAGCTGTGGATACCTTTATAGGTATGGTAGGAGAGCGTTCTATGTGTGAAGAAGGTGTACCGTGAGGAGTGCTGGAACGCATAGAAGTGAGAATGCCGGTATGAGTAGCGAAAGACAGGTGAGAATCCTGTCCACCGTAAGACTAAGGTTTCCAGGGGAAGGCTCGTCCGCCCTGGGTTAGTCGGGACCTAAGGAGAGACCGAAAGGTGTATCCGATGGACAACAGGTTGATATTCCTGTACTAGAGTATGTAGTGATGGAGGGACGCAGTAGGCTAACTAAAGCAGACGATTGGAAGTGTCTGTCTAAGCAGTGAGGTGTGAA